>JAYTFQ010000552.1:0-5953 GCA_043734225.1 Anaerolineales bacterium
GCCCATTCACTATCTTCAGCCGGCGCTAGACATCCCGTATTGCCATCACGAAAAGTGGGACGGCAGCGGTTACCCGCGCGGCCTGCAGGGCGAGCAGATCCCCCTGGCTGCCCGGATGTTTGCCGTGGCGGATGTGTGGGACGCCCTGCGCTCGAACCGGAGCTACCGGCCGGCCTGGCCGGAAGACAAGGTGCGCGCCCATCTGCGGGCGCTGAGCGGCACGCACTTTGACCCGAGCCTGGTGGAAGTTTTTTTGAACCTGGTTTAGCCGCGGGCGGGGGGTTGGCCGCTACTTCACCGTCCCAGTGGCAATCGAGGCGGGGGTAAGTGATGGAACGTCCGGATTCAGATTCCGCCGCGCCGCTGGTCGAGCCGCTGACGCGCCGCGAGCGCGAAATACTGGCGCTCTTGGACCAGGGCCTGACCGCGCCTGAAATCGCCGAGAAGCTGACGCTAGGGCTGAGCTCGGTTAAGACCCACGTTCAGCACATTTACGCTAAGCTGGGCGCCAACAGTAAACGGCAGGCAGTCGACCGCGCGCGAGAATTGGGATGGTTGCCGCCTGCCGCGCCGGCGTCAACGACAACCCCAACCAGCATCGCATCGCCCCGCCCCACGCCCCAACACAACCTGCCGCTGCAGCTCACCAGCTTCATCGGGCGCGCGTACGAGATCGGTGCAGCCCTGCGCCTGCTGCGTGCCAGCCGCCTGATTACGGTGACGGGTCCCGGCGGCTCGGGCAAGACACGCCTGGCGCTGACGGTGGGCACGCAGGCCCTGGCTGGCTTCGCGGACGGCGTGTGGTTGGTGGAGCTGGCGCCCATTGCAGACCCGGCCCTGGTGCCACAGACCGTGGCCCAGGCGCTGAGGCTGCGCGCCGAAGGCGGCCAGGCATTCCAAGACCTGCTGGCCGACCATTTGCGCGACAAGACCCTGCTGCTGATCCTGGATAACTGCGAGCATCTGGCGG
Organism: Anaerolineales bacterium; assembly: GCA_043734225.1. Taxonomy (GTDB): domain Bacteria; phylum Chloroflexota; class Anaerolineae; order Anaerolineales; family UBA6663; genus JAYTFQ01. The sequence goes on from JAYTFQ010000552.1 coordinate 971, forward strand.
CGGCCTGCGCCCAACTGGCCGAGTCGCTCTTGAAAAACGCGCCGGGTGTGCGCATTCTGGCCACCAGCACCGTGCCGCTGGAGGTCGGTGGCGAGAGCACACTCCCGGTGCCATCACTCTCCCTGCCCGAGGCGCTCCCGGCTGCCCCATTGGAAAGCGTGGCCACCGCCGAAGCCGTGCAGTTATTTGTGACGCGAGCCGCCGCGGTGCGGCCCGATTTTGTTTTGACGCCCGCGAACGCCGCGGCCGTGGCGCAGATTTGCCGGCGGCTGGACGGCATTCCGCTGGCCATCGAGCTGGCGGCGGCGCGCGCCCGGGCGCTGGACGTGGAGCAGATTGCCGCCCGGCTGGATGATCGTTTCGGGCTGCTGGCGGGCAGCAGCCGCAGCGCCCCGCCCCGGCAGCAAACGCTGCGCGCAACGCTGGATTGGAGCCATGAGCTGCTCTCCGAGCCCGAGCGCGCGCTGCTGCGGCGTTTATCGGTCTTTGCCGGCGGCTGGACGCTGGAGGCGGCGGAGGCGGTGTGCGGAGACAAGGATGAAGGCGGAAGGACCCAGCATCGCCAACTGCTGGGCGATGTGAAGGATGAAGAAAGGCTTCCAGACCCGTTTCACCCTTCCGCCTTCATCCTTCAGCCTTCTGCAGTTCTCGACCTGCTGGCGCAACTGGTGGCCAGGTCGCTGGTGCTTTCGGAGCAGCGGCCCGGCCAGGAAACGCGCTTCCGGATGTTGGAATCGATCCAGGAATACGGGCTGGAGAAGCTGGCGCAGGCCGGCGAAGCCGCGCCGGTGCGAGATCGGCACCTGGGCTGCTATCTGGCGCTGGCCGAGGAAGCGGAGCCAGGGCTGCGCGGCCACGGGCAACTGAGCTGGCTGCGGCGCCTGGAGCGTGAAAACGACAACCTGCGCGCCGCGCTGGCGTGGTCGCTCCAGACAGAAGCGGCGGAGATGGCCATGCGTCTCGCCAGCGCCTTGTTTCGGTTTTGGACGATACGCGCCTACGCCGCGGAGGCCAGCCACTGGCTGGAGGCGGCGATTGCGCTGCCGGCCAGCAGCGGTGCGCTGGCGCACAGCGTCTGGCGCGCCAAAGCGCTGTCAGGCGCGGGCCGGCTGGGATGGCACGCGGGTTTGCCGGATTATGGATGGTCGCGGCTGGTGGAAAGTCTCGCCATTTACCGCGAGCTCAATGATCAGACGGGGATGGCCACCGCGCTGATGTACATGGGTGACAGGGACGATCTATCGCCCGATGCGGCCACAGCCCTGAGGCTGTTCGAAGAAGCGCTGGAACTGTATACCGCGGCCCGGGACCGTGACGGCATCGGGATTTGCCAGAACACGATAGCGCAAGTGTTGGAACTCCTTGGCGAGCGCGCCAAAGCCTTGCAGCTCTACCAGAGCAGCGCGGCCAATCTGCGGGCGCAGGGTGACCAATGGAACCTGCTTTGGCCCTCAACCCAATTGGCCTGGAACGCCTGGCTGGACGGCAATGCGGCTCGGGCCCAGGCGCTCTTGCAAGAAGTGCTGGCTACTCGCGAGGAGCTGGGCGACAAATGGGGCAACTACTTTCCCGTGCAGTACCTGTGTGAAATTTCCATGGCGCTGGGCCAGTTTGACGAGGCCCGCGCCGCGGCGCGCGCCATTCCAAATCTCCGCCCCAGCTATACCAGGTTGCCAGCCGTCAGCCTGATACGCCTGGGGCAAGTCGATTACATGGAAGGCCGGCTGGACGACGCGCGCGACCACCTGGAGGCCAGCTTAAAGATATTCCGCGACCTCAATGACCGGAATGGGCTGGGTTGGGCGCCGCCGTGGCTGGGGTGTGTGGCCTATCGCCAGGGCAACCTGGACGAGGCCCGCGCCCTCATCGAGGCGGGGCTGGCGCTGCACGATCCGGGCGCCCCATGGCATGAGGTGGCCTTTGCGCTGTTCAGCCTGGGCGAGGTGACCCGCGCACAGGGCGAGTTGGCTGTGTCAGCGGCGCACTATGCGCGCAGCTTGCGGAGTGTGATGGCGCACGGCGCCCGCCCAAGCGTGCCTGCGCACCTGGAAGGCTTCGCCAAGCTGGCCGCTGCCGCCGGTGACACGGCGCGCGCGGCGCGCCTGTGGGGCGCGGCCGAGGCCCTGCGGGCGCAGATCGGCATCCCCGTGCCGCCAGTGGAGCGCACGGACTACGAGCAGGCGGTGGCGGCGGCGCGCCAAGCCGGCCCGCCGAGCGAGTTCGCGCAGGCCTGGTCGGAGGGGCGGGCCTGGACCTGGAAACAAGCCGCCGAATATGCGCTGGAGAGGTAGAACAAGCACCGAGCTTAAACCTAAACATCGCCGGCAAGACGCCAAGCGCCAGATAAGACTGCCGGTATAATTCGGTTACTCCGCTGGTTACAGTTTTCACAGGGGCAGGTTGGTTATGGGTGGTCTGGAAACAGATTCCGCCGCGCCGCTGGTCGAGCCGCTGACGCGCCGCGAGCGCGAGATCCTCGTCTATCTTAACGAAGGTTTTTCCGCGCCTGAAATCGCCGAGCAACTTAGCCTGGCGATCAGCTCAGTCAAATTTCACGTCCAGAACATTTATAGCAAGCTGGGGGTCAACAGCAAGCGGCAGGCGCTGACGCGGGCCAGGGCGCTGGGGTTGCTGGCGGCCGCTGTTGGCGCTGCGGCTCCCGGAGCCGCGCCCACGCCGCCAGCCGCTGCCGCGCACAGCCCCGCGGTGCGCCGTAATCTCCCCACGCAGATCACCCAGTTTTTCGGCCGCGAGGCCGAGACAGCCCAGATCAGGCAGAGCCTGGCCGAGCGGCGCCTGATGACGTTGACCGGCTCGGGCGGGGTAGGTAAAACCCGGCTGGCGCAGGCTGTCGCCGAATCGGCGATGGCCGAGGCCGCGCTGGGCAACTTCGTCGTCGTCGGAGTGTGGTTCGTAGCACTGGCGCCGCTGACCGACCCGGCGCTGGTCACGCAGCAGGTGGCCACCGACCTGGGGCTGCCCATCAGTTCCGAACGGTCGACCCTGGAAACACTGACCTTTGCGCTGCGCGACCGCCAGATCCTGTTGGTGCTGGATAACTGCGAGCACGTGCTGGCGGCCTGCGCCCGATTGGCCGACGCGCTGCTGCGCGCTTGTCCGCGCTTGCGGCTGCTGGTTACCAGCCGTGAACCGTTGGGGATCGAAGGCGAAGCGGTGTTCCCGGTGCCGCCGCTGCCGTTCCCCGACCCGGACCATCTCCCAGCGTTGGAGACATTCAGCCGCTACAGCGCGCTGAGCCTGTTCGTGGACCGGGCGCGGCTGGTGCGTCCCGACTTCCAGATCGACGCCCACAACGCTGGCGCGATCGCTCGCATCTGCTGGCGGCTAGATGGCATCCCGCTGGCGCTGGAATTGGCCGCGGCGCGGCTACGGCTACTGGATGCCGACACCCTGGCCGGGCGCCTGGACGACGCTTTCGGCCTGCTGACCGGCGGCAGCCGCGCCGCCCCGCCCCGGCACCAGACGCTGCACGCGACCATTGACTGGAGCTACCAACTGCTAAGCGAGGCAGAGCGGCGGCTGTTGCAGCGCCTATCGATCTTCGCCGGCGGCTGCACGCTGGCGGCGGCCGAGGCGGTGTGCGCTGACCCGCGCGGCAAAGAGTTGGCCGCCGGCCAGGTGCTGGACCGGCTGGCGGCGCTGGTGGACAAGTCGATGGTCATCGTCAGCCAGCCGCCGGGCGAAGCGGCGCGCTACCACCTGCTGGAGATGGTACGCCAATTTGCGCGGGAGAAGCTGGAATCTGCCGAGGGGATCGAGCGCTTGAGCCAGCGGCACTATGACTACTTTTTGTGGTTTGCCGAGACGAACGGTACACAGCTTTGGTATAAGGACCGGCCAGTCTGGATGAATAAATTTCACGCGGACTACGAAAATCTACGGCTCGCCCTGGAATGGGCGTACAACCATTCGACTGACGTGGAAGCCGGGCCAAGACTGACCATCGCGTTGCAGCCTTACTGGAATCAGCGCGATTTCCGCGAGGGAACTAAGTGGTTTGGAGCGGGCGTCGACCGCTGGCGGAACGGGGCAGCGATGGACCCATCCCTGGCAGCCCGGTTGCTAAGCCCCTATGCAGAGGTAGATGTTCTCGATCATGATTTGAAAGGGCGGCTGCGCCGAGAGGGCCAGGTAATTGCTCGCAGCTTGGGACCGCAGTCGAAGGAGATACTTCTAAATTGCATGTGGGGCATGATGTGGCACGCGCATGATTGGGAACAATTGCAAGCGCTCCTTGACGAAGCGGAAACCATTATCCAAGGTCTTGGACCGGGATCAGCACTGGACGTGCGGCTGTATCGGGCGCTGCATGGCTATCACCAGGGTATGCTTGAGCGCGCGCGCGGACAAGACAAACTGGCGAAAACCGCAGCCATGGAAAGCATCCGATGGTTTCAGACGTGCTGCCATGACGTGAATCTCATCTGGCCGTATGAGCTTTTGGGAGACTTAGCACTGCGGAGCGGCGACTATGACCAGGCTTACAGCAATTATGCCGAGGCCTATCGGCTGTCGCACGAAAACGACGATACGCGCCAGGGAAACGACCTCGCCAACCTTTGCCACGTCGCCGTGCTTCAAAAGGATTATGCGCGGGCGCTCGACTATTGCCAGACGTATATTGAGCTTGCTTATCGGGCTGAAACCCCGTTCAATGTGTTGGAGCGAATCGAGACAGCCGCCATGATCATTGCCATGAACGGCCGCTACCATGAAGCCGCGCGGCTGTCTGGCGCGGCCGAAGCCTTGACCGAAAAATTAGGCCGCAAAATATCGGCTGAGAATTCAGACAACGAGCAGCGGGGCGATTGGACCACCCGCTATGCCGATGCCTCGCTGGACGCCCTTGTGCCGGAGTGGGGCAGCCGCCCAGACGGCGCGGCCATCGTGCAGGCCTGGAACGATGGCCGCGCTTTGAGCTATGACGCGGTGGTGGCCGAGGCTCTGGCGCTCACGGCCCCA
>JAYTFQ010000553.1:0-3796 GCA_043734225.1 Anaerolineales bacterium
GGCCCCATTGGCCAGATATTCCTTTGAGCGGATGCCGGCCGCCGGCATCGTCCAGCGGAATACCCATTTGGCGTCTTCGGGCTTCATATTGACGCAGCCATGGCTGCGCGGCCGACCATAGTCATTATGCCAGTAAGTGCCATGGATGGATACTCCCCACCAATGGAAGTAGCTCACCCAAGGCACGCCCGGCAGGTCGAAAAAGTCCGCTGAGGCGGCATCGTCGCCGGCCATATGCCGGGTGGGGCGCTTGCGCAGGATTGACCAATCCCCGGCGGGCGTGCCGTAAATGCGCTTGCCGATTTCTGTGCGCAGATAGGGCCCAGTTGAAACCAATGTCTCCAGCACCACCTGGCCGCCCTGGTAGGCGCGGAAGAGCTGTTTTTGCAGGTCGACCTCGATGCGTTTGTCGGGCACGCTCGGATCGAAGGCTGTCAATTCGTCATCCGTCACCCGGCGCACATGCTCGCCGCGCACCCAATAGGTTTTCAGCGTGCGATCGTCCAGGGTCTCATACCAGATGCTGCCATCGTCAAGTTGCTGCGCCTTGAGCACCCAGTAGGTCGTGCTGTAATAGTAGCGGTAGGCCGTGTTATAGTGTTCGCCGGGGCCGTTTTGGGCTGCTGTGAACGGCACGCTGATTTCGCCAAAGAAGCCCTCGGCTGGCAGATCGAGCGTGGGCCGCTGAATTTCCCAGCGCACCGGCTGGACCGAGGCCGAATGGACAAAACCTTTTTCGGCCCGATACCAGACCTTGTTGTAGAAGTTGTCGCTGCTTTGAACGGTCTCGTAGATGCCAAAGACCGATCCAGCCGGTATCACGCCGACATGCTTGGCGTTCAACGACGGCTGGTCGTAGATGTAATTGAGATAAATTGTCCGGCCCAAGAGCGAGGGGCGCAGCAGCGCTTCATGAAACGAAGCGGGCGGCAAAAATGCCGCCCCCATCGCCAGGCCCGACAATTTCAGGAAATCGCGCCGCGAGAGAACCATTGGTGAAAGATTATACCAAAGCCAGCCGCCCATTTGCCGGGATCGGCGCCTGGCGTTCTGAATTGGTGGTGTCTGTCCTAGCAGTGGCGGGGTTGGCCGCGGGCTTCCTGTCTCCGCCAGTGGTCGTCCCGCCTCCGGCGCCCGCCAGTTTCGATTTCTCCGACTGGCATTTCCCAGTGCCGGCCGGCGCCTGGCTCATCAGCCGGGGTCCGTGTGGCGGGCGCGGGCTGTACACACACCAGTGCGGCTATTTCGAAGATGAATGCGCTTTCGACCTGACCCCTGTGGACGGGAGCATGAAAAGCGTGCCGGTGTTGGCCCCCCAGTCCGGGCAGGTGTTCTTCCTGGGCACACGCACCGATTCGGGCCTGTCGGTGCTGCTCCAGCATGCGGATGGCCGCATCAGCGCCCTGTTTCATCTCTCCACAGTGGTCGTGGGCCTTGACCAGCCGGTGGCCCAAGGCCAGGTAATTGGCTATGCCGGGGACAGCGGCAGCAGCACCAAACCGCATTTGCACTTCGACGTGCAGCCGAATGCCGTCGAGCGCACGTGTTTGCCACTGTATGGCATCGACGAAGTGGACCCCCGGTTGATGACCATCCGCTCGCACAATTTGGCCTGGTCGGATCTGGTTCTGCCGGACCCGCCGTCCAGCCTGCCAACCTGGCTGCCACTGATGGGCGCCGGCGCCCAGCCGCCGGCCGTGCTGCTGCCGCAGCGGGTGGAGCTGGCGCCCGGAGCGCATGCCGCCGTCCCCATTGCCATTGCGGCTTCCTTTTTGGGCAGCCAGGCCGTCTACTATGACGGCCAAAGGCTGCTGCCTAGCGGGGCGGTCGACGGCTACGCGCTATACACGCTGACCGTGAGTGCTCCGGCCGAGGCGGGTGATTACCAGGGCAGCCTGGAGTTCCGGGTGGCTGGGCCGGTTCTGGGCGGCCTGCCCCTGGCGGTCAACTACCGTGTCCGCCTGCCCATGGACAGCGGCGCTGGCGCCGGCCTGGTGTGGATCAATCCGCGGCCGGTCAATCCGCCCGAATATGCCCGGTTCCCCAGTTCGCTGCCCTTGTGCTTTACCGAGCCGGCCGTGGCCGGGCCGGCGCCGCTCACCTTTCGGGTACTGGTGTCGGGCTCGGCCCAGGCCGATAGCGGCTGGATGGGGGCGGCCTGTTGGACGCCGCCAGCCTTGCCGCGCGGCACGTATTATTGGAAGGTGTTTGTGCGCGACGGCCAGGGCCACATGAACCGCACCAACGACCGTCCGCGCGTGTTCAAGATTGAGTAACACGCGCCTGACGCGCGACGTAATCCGCATAATTCCCCAGGTGCTCAGTCAACCGGCCATCTTTCAACTCCACCAGCCGCTGGATGGTGCGATCTAGAAAGTAGCGGTCGTGCGAGATGACGAGCACGGTGCCTTCGAAGTCTTCCAGCGCTTCTTCCAGCACCTCGGCCGAGGCGATATCCAGGTTGTTGGTCGGCTCATCCAGCAGCAGAAAGTTAGCGCCTGAGAGCACCAGCAGCGCTAGTTGCAGCCGGCTGCGCTCGCCGCCCGACAGCAGTCCGATGCGCTGCGAGGCCTGTCGATAGGTGAACAGGTATTTGCGCAGAAACGACACGGCCCCCTCTTCGGTGATCGAAGCGGCGCCGCGCACCGTCTGCAGCAGGGTTTGGTGCGGGTCGAGTGTCTCATGCTCCTGGGCGTAGTAGCCCATTTGCACACTCGGCCCCAGCCGAACCTCGCCCACATCCAGCGCAATCTGCCCGATGATCGCGCGCAGCAGCACCGACTTGCCGGCGCCGTTAGCGCCGATGACGCCCACCCGGTCCCCGTGGCGCAGCAGCAGATCCACCCCGCGCAGCGGCGTGGCGGCGCCAAAGGCTTTGCGCGCGCCCACGATTTCGAGAACCTTGTTCGAGCCGCGCCAACCGCTCAGCGCCAGGTCCATGCGCTTCCGTTCCAACACCGGCCGCTCGATCTTATCCATCTTGTCCAACCGCTTCTGAATGGACTGGGCTCGCTTGGCGAACGCCTCGTTGTCGTACACTTTGGCCCAAATCGAATAGCGCTTGATGGCGGCCTCGATCCGGCCAATCTCGCGCTGCTGCACGCGATAAAGTTGGTCCTGGCGCGCCAGGCGCTGATCCTTGTCCATCCGGAAGGCGGAATAGTCGCCGGTAAAAGTGGTCAACTGGCCGTCTTCAATCTCCGCGATGTGCGTCACGACCGCATCCAACAGATAGCGGTCGTGCGAGATGATAACCACGGCCCCCGGGTAGCTCTGGATCAATTGCTCCAAATAGGCTTTCCCAGCCAGATCGAGATGATTGTCCGGCTCATCCAGCAGCAGCACGGATGGCCGCGCCAGCAGCAGGCGCGCCAGTCCCACCAGTTTCTTTTGTCCGCCGCTCAGCAGTCCAGTCCGGCGGGAGCAATCCTGCTCGGATAGCCCCAGACCGCGCAGCATCTCCCGCACGCGCCCGGCATAGCTATCGCCGCCCAGAGACGTGTACTCCTGCACCAGCGTTTGCTGCTGTGCCAGCACACGCGCCAGGGCGCGTTCGTCTCCATACACCTCTGGATGCGCCAGGCGCGCCTCCAGCCGATTGAGCTCGGCTTCCACCTCGGCCACGCGCGCATTCCCGGCCAGGGCCGCTTCGAAAGCGCTCAGGTCAGGATCCAGGTCCGGTTCCTGCGCCAGGCAGCCCACCGTCACGCCGCGAGCCCGCACTACCAGGCTGCCGGTCTCGGGTTCGTATTCGCCGCTGATAATTTTGAATAGCGATGATTTCCCAGCGCCGTTC
>JAYTFQ010000554.1:0-8103 GCA_043734225.1 Anaerolineales bacterium
CCACAACATCCCATTCGGCCAAACGATCCTTGATTTCCTTGATGACCATGCATGGCCGGCGCTACGGCGCGACGTCTGGCTGAGAAGTTATCCCCTGTGAAGAAATTCATCGCCGTTGCCGGCAATATCGGCGTAGGCAAGTCCACCCTGGTCACCCTGCTCAGCCAGCGGCTGGGCTGGAAGCCGTTCTTTGAGGCCGTGGCCGAAAACCCCTATCTGGCCGACTTTTACGGTGACATGCACCTATGGAGCTTCCACTCCCAGATTTTTTTCCTCTCCAATCGCCTGCGCTCGCACCGCCAATTGGCCGACCATCCCACCTCTGTTGTCCAGGACCGGTCGGTCTACGAGGACGCCGAGATCTTTGCCCGCAATTTGTATGATCAAGGCTACCTGGGCCAGCGCGATTATGCCACCTACCGCCAGTTATATGAGGTTCTGACCGAATTTCTGCCCCCGCCCGATCTGGTGCTCTATCTGCGCGCCTCGATCGATACCCTCCAATCCCGCATCGGCCATCGCGGACGCGCTTATGAGCGCCAGATCAGCCCCGACTACCTCGCTCAGTTGAACACCCTCTACCAGGGTTGGATTGATCATTTCTCTCTTTGCCCAGTGCTGACTGTCCCCGCCGACGACTTGGATTATGTGGCTAACCCCCGGCATTTGGACCTGATTGCCCAAAAGGTGCTGGATAAGCTGCAAGGCAAGGATGAGGTCGTGTTTGCGCCTGAGGAAGTTCGGCTTTCTCGCTCGTCATAATGCGCTTCTAACCGGCATTTAACGTGCGCCCGGCGCTATGCTATACTCGCCAGAGTGCGTGCTGCTCGCGCCTTACGGCTAGGCACACCGTTTTGTGTGCTTTAAGCGTTAAACGAGGCCTAACCGCCGAGTGGCTGGCGCTCTGCTGTCGGGTGGGCAACCTGGGATGGCGCAGTCGATTGACCGTGAATTGATAGAACAACCCCGTCTCGCGCTGCTGTACCAAATCAGCCGCGAAATTTCGAGCCGCCTGGATATTGACGAGTTGTTGCCCAGGCTGCTCCAGGTCACCCTGGATTCCATTCAAGGCCATTCTGGCAGCATTATTGTCCTGGACGAGCAAGGCCGGCCGCGCCACGGCGCCTTGCTCCTCAATGGGGCCTTTCATCCCGCGCCCGCTCAGCTGCTGGCCGTCATCTTGGAACACGGTCTGGCCGGCTGGGTGGTTCGCACTGGCGAAACCGCTTATGTTCCCGACACTGCCGTGGATGCGCGCTGGTATCGTCAACCTGAAACATCCCAGCGCGATACGCGCTCAGCCATTGTGGCCCCGCTCTTAGGCCGCCAGCGCATTGTGGGCGTCATGTCTATCGGCCGCCTGGATGTGCAGGCCTTCCACCTCGACGACGTGGCCCTGACCGCCGCCATTGCCGCGCAGGCTGGCATTGCCGTTGAAAACGCCCAGCTCTTCGCCGCCCAGCGCCGCGAGCGCGATTTCAGCAACCATCTGCGCGAGGTGGCGCGCACGGTTAACGGCACCCTGGAGCTCAATCAGGTGCTGCCCCTGGTTCTGGAGCAGTTGTCCAGCGTAATCGATTATGACAGCGCCTCCATCTTGCTGCGCGATGGCGACCAGTTGCGCGTGGCCGCTGTGCATGGCTTTGCCGACCCCGCCGCTGTTATGGCGCTCAGCTTCGATGCGCTCGCCGGCCTGGCCGGCCGCGTGCTGCGCGAGCGTCACAGCGTCGTGGTCGACGATGTGCAGCGCTCAGACGAATGGCTCATCTCTGAAGTGCCGGAGATCCACACCATTCACGCCTGGATTGGCGCGCCGCTGATCGTTAAGGATGATGTATTGGGTCTGCTGTCCGTGGATAGCCGCCGGCCCGGCGCTTATGCGCCGGAGGACGGCGAGGTGGTCGCGAGTTTCGCCGAGCAGGCAGCCGTGGCTGTGCTGAATGCCCGCCGTTATGCCGACAGCGAGCGGCGTTCATCCGGCCTGCGCGCCCTGGCCGCCACCGCCCAGGCCATCAACGGCGCTTTCGATCTAAATGAAGTGCTGCGGCTGGTGATCGTGCACGCCCAGGAATGGCTGGGCATGGAGGCCGCCTCGCTGGCCCTGGTGGAGGGCGACCGGCTGGTGTTCAAGCAGGCTGCCGGCCCGGTAGCCGACAACCTGCGCGGGGTTTCCATTCAGGTCGGTTCGGGCAGCATTGCCGGGTGGGTCGCGGAGCATAATGAGCCCATCATCGTGCCCGATGTCCGCGTCGACCCGCGCTTTTTCGGCGGCGTGGACGCGCGTACCGGCTTCACCACGCGCGCGCTGGCCTGCGTGCCGGTGCGCTTGCACAACCGGCCCATCGGCGTCATCCAGGTACTCAACCCGGCCAGCGGGCGCTTCGATGACGATACCCTCAACTTGCTCGATAGCCTGGCCTCGCTGGCCGGCACGGCCATCATTCAGGCCCAGCGCATCGACGAGCTGCGCGCGGCCGAGAATCGCTTCTCCGGCCTGTTCGAGGACAGTCTCGACCCGATCCTGATTACCAACCTGGAGGGCGTGGTCACCGACGCCAACCGGCGCGCCAGTGAATTTTTCGGCTTTGAGCGCGCCGAGATGATCGGCATGCGCGTCAACAACCTGCATGGGGTGCGCACCAACTCGCTCGAGTCCGGGCGGTACACCCCGCTGCTCGGCGGCGATGCCATCCGCTATCAGACTGATATCACCCCGCGGGTCGGCAAGGAAGTGCCAGTGGAAGTGCACGCCAAGCTCATCGTGCGCGGCGATGAAAAGTTCATACATTGGATCCACCATGACCTATCGGAGCGGGTCGCCCTGGAAGAGCTGCGCAACGATCTGATGAGCATGATCATCCACGATCTGCGCAGCCCGCTGGGCAACATCATGTCCTCGCTCGACATTTTGCGCAGCACCTTGCCCGGCAACGACGAAATGCTTAACTCGCTGCTGTCCATTGCCGGCCGGGCAGCCTCGCGCCTGTCGCGCCTGGTGGATTCGCTGCTCGATTTGCGCCGGCTGGAAAGCGGTGATCTGCGCCTCAACCGGGTGGCCGTGAACACCGTGGCGCTGCTCGGCGAAGCCGTGGAGCAGGTTCAGCCCACCGCCGAGGCCAAGGGCATCCATCTGCTCACCACCGTGCCGGTGGTGCCGCCCATTGTGGCGCTGGATGTCGATCTAATCCGGCGTGTGATCATCAATTTGCTCGATAATGCCGTAAAATATACCCCGCGCTCGGGCACCATCACCAGCGGGCTCAAATGGGCCCCGGATCAGTTGACCGTCAGCGTGCGCGATACCGGTCCCGGCATTCCCGCCGGCGAGCATCAGCGCATTTTCGACAAGTTCGCCCGGGTGCAGCGCGAAGCCAGCGCCAAGGGCCTGGGGTTGGGGCTGGCGTTCTGCAAGCTGGCTGTGGAAGCCCACGGCGGCCGGATTTGGGCCGACAGCGAGCTCGAGCGCGGCGCCATCTTTTCATTCACACTGCCGATTGTCGCGCCGGAAGACATCGCGCCCTAAGGTATTGGTTCGTATGCAGAAACTTGCCAGGGATATCTACGTCGAATCGGGTTTTGCCGGGGTCACGGTCGGGGCCGTGGTCACGCCTGAAGGTATCGTGTGCATCGATGCGCCCACGCACCCGGCCGACGCGCGCCGCTGGCGGCTCAAGCTGTCCCAGTTGAGCGATGCGCCCGTCAGCTTTGTCATCAACCTCGATCACCACCGCGACCGGGTGCTGGGCGCGCAGTGGTTCGAGGCGCCGGTCATCGCCCATGAGGCCACCTCCGACCGGCTGCGCCAGATGCCGGAGCTGTTCAAGGGCGGCCAGTCCGAAGGTGGCGCCGACTCCGACCTGGCCACCGATCTGGCCGGCGTGCGGCTGGTCACCCCTCTGATCAGCTTTTCCGATCGCGCCGAACTGGTGCTGGGCGGGCATGCCATTCATCTGGTGCGGCGGCCGGGCTGCGCGCCGGGCGCCATCTGGGTCGAGTTGCCGGCGGAAAAAATTGTCTTCGTCGGCGACGCGCTCACCGTGGGCGCGCCGCCGCCCATGCAGGAAGTGGAGTTCGACCCCTGGCTGGAAAGCCTGGCCGAGCTGCGCAAGGCCCGTTTCCCGGCGCAAGCCATTGTGCCGGGCCGCGGCGCGCCGATGGATAAAACCGCCGTCGCGCCCATGCAGGAATTCATCCGCAAGACCCGCCGCAAGCTGCAAAGCCTGGCTCGCGCCCGCAAGCCGCGCGCCGACCTGGCCGCGCTGGCCGCCGAGTTGGTGGAAGACTTCCACGTGCCCGCCTCGCTGCGCGAGCACTATGCCCGCCGGCTGCGCGTGGGCCTGGAGCATCAGTACGACCTGATGCTCGCTGCCCCGGCCTCATGACCGATCCCTATCGTCCCCTGGTGGAATACACCCGGGGCGGCATCGTCGAATCCGTTCACAATGGCGCCATTGCCGTGGTGGATGTCCACGGCCGCCTGGTCGCCGCCTACGGCGACCCCAGCGCCGTTGTCTTTCTGCGCTCCAGCGCCAAGCCCTTTCAAACTTTGCCCCTGCTCGAAAGCGGCGCGGCCGAGGCCTTCGCCTTGCCTCAGCGCGAGATCGCGTTCACCTGCGCCTCGCACCTGGGGATGGACATGCACGCCGAGGCCGCCGCCAGCCTCCAGGCCCGCATCGGCGCCAGCGAGCGCGACCTGCTGTGCGGCACGCATGAAGTGCCCGACCCCGAAACCGCCCGGCGGCTGATCCTGGCCGGCCAGAAGCCGACCCCCAACCGCCACAACTGCTCCGGCAAGCACAGCGGCATGCTGGTGCAGGCCCGCCATCGCGATCTGCCCCTGGCCGATTACATCAACCTCCGTCACCCCATCCAGCAGACCATCCTGGCCGCCGTTGCCGAAATGGTGGGGCTGAACCAGGAGCAGGTGGTGGTCGGGGTCGATGGCTGTTCGGCGCCCAACTTCGCCGTGCCGCTGCGCAACGGCGCGCTGGCCTTTGCCCGCCTGGCCGATCCCAGTGGCCTGCCGCGGCAGCGCGCGGATGCGCTGCGCACCGTGTTTTACGCCATGACCGCCTATCCCGAAATGGTGCGCGGCCCGGGCGGCCTGGATACCGAGTTGATGCGCCGGCGGCCGGGCCTGCTGGTCACCAAGGGCGGCGCGGAGGGGTACCAGGGGATGGGCATTGTGCCCGGCGCTTTGCGGCCTAATTCTCCCGCGCTGGGCGTGGCCATCAAGGTGGCCGATGGCGCCGGCCGGGCGCTGCCGCTGGTGGCCCTGGAAGTGCTCCGGCAGTTGGGCCTGTTTGCCGAGGCCGATTTTGACGCCCTGGCCGAATTTAACTATGCCCCGCGCGAAACCCTGCGCAATTTCCGCGGCCTGGTGGTAGGTGACGCCCGCCCGGCCTTCGCCCTGGATTTCTCAGGCGCGGCCGTTTAACGCTGTTTGACGAGTCTTGCCGGCCTATGGTATTATCCAATCCGCTACTTTTAAGCCGCCAGCGCGGCTAAGTTTGTGTCACTAGATATCGGCAAAACCAGAGGGCGAAAACTATCAGCGCGTCAGAATATCGACTAAACGATCAGATCCGTGTCCGCGAAGTTCGGGTGATCGGCCCGAATAACGAGAACCTGGGTGTGCTTCCCATCCAGGAGGCCTTGCGTGTTGCGCGCGAGTCCAACAAAGACTTAGTAGAGGTCAGCCCGACGGCCGTGCCGCCGGTGTGCCGTATTCTGGACTACGGCAAGTTCCTCTACGAGAAGTCAAAGAAAGACAAGGAAGCGCGCCGGGCGCAAAAGGTAATCGACGTTAAAGAGATCCAATTGCGGCCCAAGACCACCGACCACCACGCCGGCTTCAAGGTGCGTGATGCGCGCCGGTGGCTGGAAGAGGGCAAGAAGGTAAAAGTCCGCATCAAGTTCCGCGGACGAGAAATTACATACCCGCAAATCGCCCGCCAGGACCTGATGGATATTGCCAAGGAGCTGGCTGACGTGGCGGTGGTCGAGCAAATGCCCGACCTGGAGGGCCGCACCATGCTGATGGTGCTGGGGCCCAACCCGAAACGGATCAAGCCGGTGGTGGTGGCGGAAAAGAAGCCCGACACGCCCGGAGCGCCCGACGGGCAAACTGAGGAAGCCTAGGCAAGCGAACCGGGGCTGAACGCAGGCCCCGGTTATTTTTTGGTCGACGGTTTGTTGACCATGCAAGGAGTGAGACTGTGCCGCGCAAACCGAAATTGAAGGGCAAGACGAAGCTGAAGACGCACAAGGCGACTGCCAAGCGCTTTCGCCTGACCGGGAGTGGCATGCTGATGCGCACCAAGAAGGGCAAGGGCCATTTGCGCCGCCGCACCTCTAAGCGCACCAAGGCGCTGCTGTCCGAAATGATCCCGGTGAAGGGCAAGAGCATCATCCGGCGCGTCAAGCGCCTGGCGCCCTATATGAAGAAGTACAAGGCCAACCCGCCGGCCTAGCCGGCCTTATTGGCGGGCGACTGACGGCGCTAACACACAGCATTATCGTGGGCCGCAGGCCGTTCGCGGAGGTATTGCAATGACTCGTGTTAAGGGTGGTCCCCACCCGCATCTGCGTCACAAAAAGGTTTTGAAGCTCGGCAAGGGCAAGCGCGGCGCCTATCACCGCCTGTTCAAGCGCGCCAATGAGGCGATGCTGCACAGCCTGTGGTACGCCTATCGCGACCGCCGCAACCGCAAGCGCGACTTGCGCCGGCTGTGGATCGCCCGCATCAACGCCGCGGCCCGTCTCAACGGCCTGTCCTACAGCCGGCTGATCGATGGCCTGCACAAGGCCAATATCGTGCTCGACCGCAAGAGCCTGGCCGATCTGGCCGTGCGCGACCCGCAGACCTTCACCAAAGTGGCTGAGCTGGCGCGCGGCACCGCCGCGGCTTAGTCGCCCCCTTTTTTCTGGCCCGCTTAAGGGGCCGCGACGGTGCCCTCCGTCGCGGCCCCTTTTGGCGCCCATCTGGAGAATAGCTGCAACAGCGTGCTATAGCCGGACGTTCGTCGGGCCATAGCACGCTGTTGCGGTAGTTTTCATTGATCTTCGCTGGCGAGACTAAGCCGTTACAATGCCGTCATGATTAGCTCGCCCTCCAACCCCAAGATCAAGCTCATCCGCAACCTTCACGCAAAACGTGCCTCGCGCGAGGCCGAAGGGCTGTTTGTGGTGGAAGGCGTGCGCCTGGTTGAAGAAGCCCTGCGCGCCCCCGGCGTGCCCCGCCTGGCGTTGTATGCCGATGGCCTGGACCTGCGCGCCCAAACAGCCCTGGAGCAGTTGCGCGCCCGCGGCGCGACGCTGGAACTGGTGACGCCGGAGGTCATGGCCGCCGCCTCGGATGCCGAAACCCCGCCCGGCCTGTTGGCCGTGGTGCCCATGCCCGCCCTGCCGCTGCCCGCGCCGCTTAGCCTGGCCCTGGTGCTCGACGGCCTGCGCGACCCTGGCAACCTGGGCACAATCCTGCGCACGGCCGACGCGGCTGGGGTTGACGTGGTGTTTCTGGCGCCTGGCACGGTGGACGCCTACAACCCCAAAGTGGTGCGCGCCGCCATGGGCGCCCACTTTCACCTGCCGCTGCTGGCGCTGGGTTGGGAGGCACTCACCCGGCGGTTGGCGGGCCTGGCGCTCTGGCTGGCCGAGGCGCGCTCGGGCCCTGCCTATCACCAGGTGGATTGGCGCGCGCCGTCAGCCCTGATCGTTGGGTCGGAGGCCGCCGGGCCCAGCCCAGCGGCGCGCGGCCTGGCGCCCCAGGCGGTCAGCATTCCCATGCCCGGCCAGGCCGAGTCGCTCAATGCCGCGGTGGCGGCCGGGATTGTTCTGTTCGAGGCGGCCCGCCAGCGCCTCATTGCCCAGGTATAATCAATTCCATATGAATGTTCGCAACTGGTTCTCGCCGCGCGCCAGCGGCCCCACTCCCGCCCCGCCCCAGCCGCCGCCCATGCTGCGCGAGGAAGGCATGTTCGATCTGCGCCGCGCGCGCCTGGACAACGGCCTGCGCGTGTGGGTGAAGCCGCGCCCCGGCACCGCCACCGTGGTGTTGCTGCTCCAGGTGCCAGTCGGCTCGCGCAACGAGAGCGAGGCCAA
>JAYTFQ010000555.1:0-2943 GCA_043734225.1 Anaerolineales bacterium
TTTTGTTTCTAGCTGATCTTCTTAATGTTTTCTTCGCGTCTTCGCAGTCAGGCATTTGTCCTGACTTTTGGTTTTCTTGGCGCGCTTGGCGGTCTTTGCGGTGTAAGCTTTAGCCCCTATCCCGCATACGCCTCTTCCGCCCGCGCCACGGCCACCAGTTGGTTCAAGGCGGCATCATAGGTCGGGGTAGGACTCAGCCGCCCCAGCTCGTGCCCCAGCCACTCGGTGTGCGTTTCCACTTTCAGCGGCACCACGCGTTCGAACTTCAGCTCCCCCACCTCCAGCCGGGTGGCCGCGAAATTGCTGCCCTGGCGCATCACCTGGAACGTCGCGCCGTCATCGGCGGTCAGCGTCACCCCGGCAAAGAAGCCGGCCTGGCCCGGCTCGGGCGCCGGCAGCTTCTCATACTGCAGCATCTGCCCGCCGAAGTAGCGCGCGCCATCCACATCCCGCTCAACGCATTTCCAACCCAGGCGCGAGGCCAGCCAGCCGCCAAACAGCCAGGCCAGCACCGGCGTGCCGGCGTAGTAACTCAGCCGCGCGCGCTTAATGCGCTTCAAATATGGCCGCATGGTGGCGGCGTCGAAAATCTGCGCCGTCTGGTAGCGCCAGGCGGCCAGCCGCGCCCAGCTCAAGTCGCTGATAATGGCCTGGAAGCGCACATCGTCCATGGCCGTCGCTGTGTCGGTCAAATCCAGGTCCGGCGCGGCGAATGTGACCGAGTCAACGATCAGCCGGTCGATGGCCGGCTCCAGATCCTTCAAGATGGGTGAGCGGAACGGGTTGCCTTTGGTCCAGTACACGAACGACGGCACGTCCGTCACCAGTAGCGGCAGCACCGCCCCCGGCAGCCGGCGGGCAGCCGCGGCGCCGCTGGCCGTTAGCACAATCTGTTCGCAGCACACCGGTTCCTGGCCGTTCTGGCGCGGCTGGCAGCTCAAGCGCACGGTAGCCTGAAAATCCGGCGTGCGCTGGCCCTCCGGCTGCACCACCAGCACAATCATCCGGCCTGGCTGGTGCGGGCTGATGGCCGCCACAACGCTCTGCGCCAAAGCGGCTGTCGGCGCGTCGGGCGCATACACCACCAGGGTGTGCAAAATGGTGCGCCCGTGCGGTTTTTCGTCGGGCGTGGCGCGCTGGCTGGCTTCGGCCCGCGCGCGCCACAACCCTTGCAGCGCGTTTTCGATGCTGCCTGGGTCCACCCCCAGCCAGCCGTCCTCAGGCTGCCCCTGTTCGGTCATAACCGCCTCCACCGCCGCCCGTCACGCTCAATGAAGTCGTGCGCTTCTTGCGGGCCCCAGGTGCCGGCCGGATAACCCGGCAGGCTTTTCACCGGATTGGTCTGCCAGCTTTCCAAAATGCGATTGATAAACGACCAGGCCGCGTCCACTTCGTCGTTGCGTGTGAACAGCGCCGCCTCGCCCAGCATGCAGTCCAGGATCAGGCGCTCGTAGGCTTCGGGCGCCGGCACTCCAAAAGAGGTGCCGTAGCGGAAGTCCATGCTCACCGGCCGCACCTGCACCGTGGACCCGGGCAGCTTAGAGCCAAACCGCAGCGAAATGCCCTCGTCCGGCTGGATGTTGAGCGCCAGCAGATTGGGCTCGATGGTGCCGCCGTTGCGCCCAAACAGCGACAGCGGGATCTGCTTGAATTGGATGGCGATCTCGGTGGAGCGCTTGGGCAGATGCTTGCCCGAGCGCAAGTAAAACGGCACGCCCGCCCAGCGCCAGGTATCCACAAACAGCTTCAGCGCCAGGAAGGTCTCGGTCACCGTTTCCGACGACACTCCCTTCTCTTCCCGATAGCCGAGGGTGGGCTTGCCGCCGACCGACCCGGCCACGTACTGTCCGCGCACCACGGATTGATTGACCTCGTCGACGTTGTAGGGGCGGATGGCGCGCAGCACTTTGACCTTTTCATCGCGCACGGCATTGCCGTCCAGCGCCACCGGCGGGTCCATCGCCACCAACGTCAGCAATTGCAGCATGTGGTTCTGCACCATATCGCGGATCACGCCGGCCGTGTCGTAATAGCCGCCGCGCCCCTCCACCCCCACCGCCTCGGCCACCGTGATCTGCACATGATCCACGTACATGCGGTTCCACAGCGGCTCGTAAATGGCGTTGGCAAAGCGGAACACCAGGATGTTCTGGACGGTTTCCTTGCCCAGATAATGGTCGATGCGGTAAATCTGGTCTTCATGAAAAACCGAGCTGACCGTCGCATTCAACTGCTTGGCGGTGTCTAAATCGCGGCCAAAGGGCTTTTCGATGATCACGCGCACCCAGCTGCCCGCCGGGCTTTTGTTCAAGCCGGCTTCGCCCAGGTGCTTGATGATCACCGGGAAATATTCCGGCGAGGTGGCCAGATAGAACAGGCGGTTGCCGGACGTGCCGTGCTCCGCGTCCAGCGCATTCAAGGCCGCGGCCAGCGCCTGGTAAGCCTGTGGGTCATCAAAGTTGCCCGCGCAGTAATGCAGCTTTTGTGAAAATTCCTGCCACACCTCGGGTTTAGCGGGCCGGTTGCGCGAGAAATTGTTGATCCCGTCCAGCATCTGGGCCCGAAATTCCTCGTCCGGGATCGGCCGGCGCGCGAAGCCAATGACGGCAAACGCGTTGGGCAGCAGCCCTTCCAGCTCCATATTGTAGAGTGCCGGGACGAGTTTGCGCTTGGTCAAATCGCCGGAGGCCCCGAATATCACCACGGAGTTTGGTTCCGGCATTCGTTCCACTTGCAGCCCTTCGCGCAGCGGGTTGATCGAACCATCGGCCATAGAGTCGCTCCTCGGACTAAAAATACGCTATGCGCGGCAGTATAGCCCGGAAAGCCTGATCTGCAAGCCATCGACCGAAATTCGTAGCCGCCCAGCCTGGCGGCGTGGACGTTACGCTGTAACCAGAGAAATCAAGGATGTTTTGGCCGGATGGGATGACGCGGGACGCG
>JAYTFQ010000556.1:0-4148 GCA_043734225.1 Anaerolineales bacterium
AACCTACCCTTGTGAGCACACTCCCATCCCCCCACACGCTCCCTCTTCCCCCCCAGACCAGTGATAAAGATCATGGAATGAGAAAGTTGGTTCAATCCGTAGCTCTCAATAAGGCCCACTGCGCGGCCGCCGCGGTCTGTTTTGGGCTAAAAAGCCAGATTTACCCCGAATACGGCGCCTCCTCCCCAGCTGGGCCGAGTGGGGGGCGCACCCGACGCGCAAATAGGATGAATTACGGCGCAATTAGTGAACATCGTCACTGCCGGCCGCCGGGCTGTCGGCCTATGCTGGTGGTCAGTGGCCCACATGGGGCTGTGCGCATGCGCGGCCAAACTTGCCTCAAAAGGATCAGAGAACATGTCAAACGACGGAATTGCCCATAGCCCGTATGGGCTTGATCAGCACGGCATCCAGAACGTCGGCACGGTGCATTGGAACCTGACCACCCCGCGCTTATATGAAGAAGCCATCCGCCGCCGCGAAGGCCGCCTGGCCCACCTGGGGCCGCTGGTGGTGCGCACCGGCCAGCACACCGGCCGCGCCCCCAACGACAAGTTCATCGTCAAGGAACCCTCCAGCGCCGACAAGGTCTGGTGGGGCAAGGTGAACCGCCCGCTCGACCCGGACAAGTTCGACGCGCTCCACCGCCGGCTGCTGGCCTATCTGCAGGGGCGCGACCTGTTCGTGCAGGATTGCTTCGCCGGCGCCGACCCGCGGTACCGCCTGCCCATCCGCGTCATCACCGAGACCGCCTGGCACAACCTGTTCGCGCGCGATATTTTCATCCAGGCCACGCCGGCCGAGCTGGCGGCGCACCTGCCGCGGTTCACCGTCATCAACGCGCCCAACTTCCACGCCATCCCCGAGCTGGATGGCACGCGCTCGGAAGTGTTTGTGGCCCTGAACTTTGAGAAGCGCCTGGTGCTCATCGGCGGCACCCAGTACGCCGGCGAGATCAAGAAGTCGATCTTCACCGTGCTCAACTACCTGCTGCCGCAGCAGGGCGTGCTGTCCATGCACTGCTCGGCCAACATCGGCCCGCACGACGACGCGGCCGTGTTCTTTGGCCTGTCCGGCACCGGCAAAACCACCCTCTCGGCCGACCCCACCCGCACGCTCATCGGCGACGACGAGCACGGCTGGAGCGACCACGGCCTGTTCAACTTCGAGGGCGGCTGCTACGCCAAGGTCATCAACCTGTCGCCCACGGCCGAGCCGGAGATTTACGACACCACCCGCCAATTCGGCACACTGCTGGAAAACGTGGCCATGAACTCGGAAACGGGCGACCTGGACCTGAATGACGCCTCGCTGACCGAGAACACCCGCGCCGCCTATCCCATCAGCCACATCCCCAACGCCAAGCGCGACGGCCTGGGCGGCCACCCGCACACCATCATCATGCTCACCGCCGATGCCTTTGGCGTGCTGCCGCCCATCGCCCGCCTCACCCCGGCCCAGGGCATGTATCACTTCCTGTCCGGCTACACCGCCAAGGTCGCCGGCACCGAGAAGGGCGTCACCGAGCCCACGGCCACCTTCAGCACTTGCTTTGGCGCGCCGTTCATGGTGCTCTCGCCCTCGGTGTATGCCAACTTGCTGGGCGAGAAAATCGCCCGGCACAAAGTGTCTGTGTGGCTGGTGAACACCGGCTGGAGCGGCGGCCCGTATGGCGTGGGCAAGCGCATCCAGATCGCCTACACCCGCGCGCTGGTGGCGGCCGCCCTGAGCGGCGCGCTGGACAGCGTGCCCACCGTCACCGACCCGATCTTCGGGGTGGCGGTGCCCACCAGTTGCCCGGGCGTGCCGGCCGACGTGCTGACGCCGCGCAACACCTGGCCCGACCCGGCCGCCTACGACGCCCAGGCGCGCAAGCTGGCGGCCATGTTCAACGAGAACTTTAAGGCCTTCGCCGCGGATGTGACGCCCGACGTGCTCGCGGCGGGGCCCAAGTAAACCATGTCTGAACACTTCGATCTAATCGTCATTGGCGCTGGCCCGGCCGGCGGCCAGGCGGCGGCGCAGGCCGCCGGCCTCGGGCGGCGCGTGGCCCTGGTGGAGCGCGAGCCCTACCTGGGCGGCGCCGGGCTCACCACCGGCACCATGCCCTCCAAGATGCTGCGCGAGGCGGCCGTGGCGCTGCACACTCTGCGCCAGCGCGGGCAGGCCAGCGTGCACTTCACCCTGCAGCCCGGCACGCGCCTGGCCGACCTGATGTACAACAAGGCCGTGGTGGTGGAGGCGGCCTGGGGCCTCATCCAGCGCGGCCAGGCGCGCGCCAACATCCACATCGTGCGCGGCGCGGCGGCCTTTAAGGACGCGCACACCGTCGCCGTCACCAGCGAGACCGAAGACGGCCCGGCTGAGACCGAGCTAACCGGCGACGTCATCCTGGTGGCCACCGGCTCCACCTCCATTCATCCGGCGCTGTTCCCCTTCGACCATCCCCAGGTGCGCGACTCGGAAAGCGTGCTCAATCTGGAGCGCCTGCCGCGCTCGCTGGCCATCATCGGCGGCGGCCCCATCGGCTGCGAATACGCCGGCATCTTCAACGCCCTGGGCGTGCCGGTGACCCTGGTGGAAAGCGGCGCGCGCCTGCTGCCGCAGTTGGATGTGGAGCTGGCGCAGCGCTGGCAGCGGCATCTGGAGCAGTTGGGCGCCCGCTTTATGCTGGAAGAATTGGTTTCCGGCGTGACACTGCCGGCGGCGGCCGGCGGCGACATTCAACTGGCGCTGCGCGGCGGCGAGACCCTGGCGGCCGAGGTCGTGCTGGTGGCCGTAGGGCGGCGCGGCAATGCCGGCGGGCTAAACCTTTCGGCGGCCGGGCTGACCGCCGGCGAAGATGGCACGCTGGCCGTCAACGACGCTTTTCAGACCCTGGTGCCGCACATCTATGCCGCCGGCGATGTAACCGGCTGGCCGGCGCTGGCCTCCACCGCGCGCGCCCAGGCGCGCCGGGCCATGGCCCATGCCTTTGAGCAGGCCGAGAGCGCCCGCAAGGACGTGTATCCGCTGGCGGTGTATACCATCCCCGAGGTGGCCATGGTCGGCCTGTCGGAAGACGACTGCCGCGAGCAGGGCCTGGAATACGGCGTGGGGCGCGCCTATTTCGAGAACAACCCGCACGCCCAGATCACCGGCGACACCAGCGGCATGCTCAAGCTGCTGTTTGCCCCGGCTGACCGGCGGCTGCTGGGCGCGCAGCTCATGTGCGAAACCGCCTCCGACTTGATCCATCTGGCGGCGCAGGTGCTGGCCGCCGGCGGCACGCTGGACAGCTTCATCCAGGCGGTCTACAACTACCCGACGCTGTCGGAGGCCTATCAGGCCGCGGCGCTGGACGGTCTGGAGCGCTGGCGGCAGCGGCATGATCCCACTGCTGATTAATAACCCGCTGCTGCTGCTCTTCAGCGTGGCCGCTTTGGGCTTTTTGCTCGGGCGCGTCAAGATCGCCGGCAGCAGCCTGGGCGTGGCGGCGGTGCTGTTCGTCGGGCTGGCTTTTGGCGCGCTCGACCCGAACATGCGCCTGCCCGAATTGCTGTACCAGTTGGGGCTGGCGCTGTTTGTGTACACCGTCGGCCTCACCAGCGGCCCCAGCTTCTTCGCCGCGCTGCGCCGCAAGGGCCTGCGCGATAACGCGCTGATCCTGATCATCCTGCTGTTTGCCGCCGGGCTGACGGCCCTGGCCGCTCTGGCGCTGCGCCTGCCGGCCACCTACGCCGCCGGCCTGTTTGCCGGCAGCCTGACCAACACCCCGGCGCTGGCCGGCGTGCTGGAATCCCTCAAGGCGCTGGCGCCGGCCAACAGCCCCCTTCTCACCGAGCCGGTGGTGGCCTATTCCGTTGCTTACCCGATGGGCGTGGTGGGCACGCTGCTGGCGCTGGCGCTGGCCCAGCGGCGCTGGGGAACACCGGCGGGGGAGCGGGGGAGCGCTGCGCTGGAGCGGGGGGGCGCTGCGTTGGAGCGGGGGAGCGTCGCGGGGGAGCGGGGGAGCGCTGGGTTCGGGCAAGGGAGCGCTGGGCTCGGGCAAGGGAGCGCTGGGCTCGGGCAAGACAGCGCGGCTGCGGGGCAAGGGAGCGCTGCGCTGGGGCAGAGGAGCGCCGCAGCGGGGCGGGGGAGCGCGGCGCTGGGGCAAGGGAGCGCTGCGG
>JAYTFQ010000557.1:0-4339 GCA_043734225.1 Anaerolineales bacterium
GGCGGCGAGTTGGCCGCCCTGGCCGTGGTCGACGCCGTCTCGCGCCTGCTGCCGGGCGTGCTGGGCGACCCCACCGGCGCCCAGGACGACTCACACGCCTCCGGCCTGCTGGAATACCCGCACTACACCCGCCCGCCCGAGTTCCGCGGCTGGACCGTGCCCGAGATGCTGCTCTCCGGTGACCACGCCCGCATCGCCCGCTGGCGCCGCCAGGCATCGCTCAAGCGCACCTTCCTGCGCCGTCCGGATATGCTGCTCAAGCTGGATCTAAATGAAGCAGACCGCGTATTCTTGAGCCAGGTGGCTCAAGAGCTAACCCAACCATGAAACCCGCACCCGCCCCCGCGAAAAGCGTCTACCGCCTGCCGCTGCTCAACCGCGTCTTGCGGGCCTTGGTGATCAGCCTGGCTTTCTTTTTCCCGGATGCCATCGGCGCCTATCTGCTGACCCACAACGAATTTTTGATGTTTGTCTTGTTGGCCATCGTGCACGTCCTGATCTTTTTGGTCGCGTTCAAGCTGTGGAGCAACGTGTCTCTGGCCATTTCCCCGGCCGGCATCGAATATCGCTCGCCCGTCCATCGCGTCCGCGCCAACTGGGACAACATTGAAGGCATCGCCAAGGTGGGCGGCTGGACCAGGCCCGTCCAGGGCCTGCGCCTGCGCAAACCAGTGCGGCCGTTTCCCTATCTGGCGTTCCTCTTCGTTTCGCCCCGCCGCGATCTCGACCGCTCCATCCCCCTGGAGATTTTCGCCCGCCAGCAGTGGCAGGTGAGCAAGGTGGGCCAGGACATCCGGCGGCACGCGCCGCATTTGCTGGGCGCGAAGTCGTCGTGATCTGCCAGGTGAGCTGTGAGTACAAGCCCCTGTTTAGATCAGCCTAATCGGTAGCCTCGCGAAAATAATCGGCCATTGTCGCAGGCGGAAACCGCGGCATATTGGCTGGATGATCCCGGTCTAATTCCCACTTCAATGGATTGTCGCGGATGTACCGGCGAATGGCGTCCAACTCACGCGATTTGCGGACCACGTGCTCGTAATAACCGCGCTGCCAGGCAAAATCTTGCTGCTGGCCACGACAGGCCGTCGTCACCGCAGCCTTAAAGGTGCGGATAATCACCTGTACCACGCCGCCCTACGCCTCCATCTCCTCCCTCCGCCGCCTCAAATACTCCCTCTCCGCGCTGTTCCCGCACAGCGCCAGCGCCCGGCCGTAGGCCTCCCCCGCGGCCTCGCGCTGCTCCGTTCGCCGCAGCAGATCGGCCCGCGCCGCGTGAAACGGATAAAACCCGTCCGCCTCCTGCGCCAGCCGCAGCAGCAGCCGCAGCCCGGCCTCGGCGCCGTCCGCCATCGCCACCGCCACCGCGCGGTTTACCTCCACCACCATCGACGGCGTCATCCGCGCCAGCGTGCCATACAGCGCCGCGATATGGCGCCAGTCAGTCGCCTCGGCCGTGGGCGCCTCGGCATGCAGCGCGCTGATCGCCGCCTGCACCTGATAGGGGCCTGGCTCGTACAGCGCCAGCGCCTCATCCAGCACCGCCACCCCTTCGCGAATTTTGGCTTGGTCCCAGCGGCCGCGGTCCTGCTCGTCCAGCAGCACTAGCGCCCCCGCCGCGTCCAGCCGCGCCGCCCGGCGCGCATCGTGCAGCAGCATCAGCGCCAGCAGGCCGCGCGCCTCGGCGCTGCCCGGCAGCAGCCCGACCACCACCCGCGCCAGCCGGATCGCCTCGCCGCACAGCTCCTGCCGGGTCAGCGTGTCGCCCGCCGTGGCCACGTAACCCTCATTGAAGATGAGATAGATCACGGCCAGCAGCGCGTCCAGCCGCTCTGGCAGCAGCTCCGCCGGCGGCACGCGGTAAGGGATGCCGGCTGTGCGAATCTTGCCGCGCGCCCGCGCGAGCCGCTGCGCCATCGTCGGCACCGGCACCAGAAACGCGCGCGCCACTTCCGCCGTGGATAGGCCCCCGATGGTGTGCAGCGTCAGCGCCACCTGCGCCTCCGGCGCCAGCGCCGGGTGGCAGCAGGTGAACATCAGCTTCAGGCGCTCGTCGGGGATCGTGTCGTCCATCTCGGCTGGCTCCGGTGCCGCCAATGATTCAAGGATAACGGCGTTGTGCTCGTTGGGCGCGTCGCGGCGCAGGCGGTCGATGGCCCGCCGTCGCGCAACTGTCAGCAGCCACGCACCGGGCTTGCGCGGAACGCCGTCCACCGCCCAGCGTTCTAGCGCCGCCAACAGCGCATCTTGCAGCGCATCTTCCGCTAGCGGGAAGTTTCCCAGTTGGCTGATGAGCGCCGCCAGCACCCGTCCGTGTTCTTCGTGGAAGGCCGTTTCGATCAGGTCGACCGCGCTCATGCCTGGCCCAACGTTACGCGTCCGGCGACCACAGCGGCCGCACCTCGATCGAGCCATACCGGGCAGCGGGAATTTTTGCCGCCCAGCGCAGGGCTTCATCCAGGTTGGGGCATTCCACTAACGTGAAGCCGCCGAACTGCTCGTGCGTCTCGGCGAACGGGCCATCAGTGGTCAGCGTCTGGCCATTGCGCACGCGCACGGTGGTGGCGCTGCTGGTGGGGGCCAGGCCGCTGTTCGACACCAGTACGCCCGCCTGCTTGGCCTCTTTCATATAGTCCATCCAGTCCTGGTAGACGGTTTGCTGGTCTTCCGGTGTGAAGCCGGCCGGCTGAGCCTCGTTGGCGTACATCAGCAGCATGTATTTCATGATCGGGTTCTCCTGTGGCAAGCGATTCCGCTGTCGTTGATTTCTGCGCTAACGTCGCGCGCCGGCGCCCCAGAATGACAGTTTGAGGCGTCTACTTATCATTTACTCATAAACCGCCAGTCCGCCCAACATCGGCTCGGATTTGACCGTTCCTTCAAACCATTGGATAATGCCGGGCAGTTGGCCCGTGGTTTGGCGCTGTGAACCTGAACCCCTTATGGCGGGTAGTGTAACGAAAATCAAGCATGAATGATGACGCGCGCTTGATCTTGAAACTCCAGTCGGGCGATCTGGAGGCCCTGGGCCTCCTTTACGACCGCCATCGCCTGCCGGTCTTTCGGACCGCGCTTGCCATTACCCACGACCAGGACGCCGCCGAGGACATCCTGCAGGAGTGTTTCCTGCGCCTGTACACCTACGTGCACCGGGTGGATACCTCCCTGCCATTGTCGCCCTGGTTATATCGTATCACGGTGAACCTGAGCTACACCTGGGTCACCCGGCGCAATAAGTGGCGCGCGCCGCTGGAAGATTTTGTCGACCAGCTCATTGGGCCGGCCAAGTACAACCCCGAGCCCGAAGCCGAGCGCCGCGACGAGATTCGGCTGATGCAGCGCGCCATTGACAGCCTGCCCTTCAGCCAGCGCGTCGTCATCGTGCTGTACTATCTGAATGATCTGAGCTTGCAGGAAATTGCGGACATCCTGGGTGTGCCAGTTGGCACGGTGAAGTCGCGGCTGCATTATGGACGCGAAAATATGCGCCGCCAGATGGAAGGCACGGCGCAATCGGCCGAGGTGCAATATGAGTTCACGTGAACGGCGTGCGCCGCTAGATCCCTTCGAAATGTTGGTGCGTGAGAGCCTGCGCGAGCGGGCCGCTGGCCGGCTGCCCGAGCCGGAGGTGCGCGTCGAGCTATTGCTCAAGGCCGAGCGCGAGCAGCGCCGCCTGGCCCAAGGCCCCTCGGTGTCGCTCGCCGATTTGTTTGGCGAGCGTCCTTCCCACTTTGGTTACGCGGCCTCGCCCAACCACTTCATTTGCCTGGAAGCCCTGTTCGGCCCGCGCACGAGCTGGTTTTCCTTTAACCAGTTGACGCGCTGATCCCGGTGCCCGTCACCCAAACCAGCGCCGCCCCCGCCCGCGTCTCAGGCGTGCCCCTGCTCCAGGTCGAAAACTTATCTCAGGTCGTGCGTGATCCCGCCTCGGCCACACGGAGCGCCCGCACCGTGGTGGCCGGCGCCTCCTTCGCATTGGCCGCCGGTGAGCAGGTAGCGCTTCTCGGGCCGCGCGGCGCCGGCAAAACTCGGCTGGTGCGCGCGCTGACCCTCATCGAGAAGCCCTCCAGTGGGCGGGTGCTGTTTGAGGGGCAAGACATCACCCGCGCCTGGGGCGGGCGCCTGCGCGCGCTGCGCCGAGGCCTGCAGTTTGTGGGCGGCGACGCCCGCCGCAGCCTGTCGCCCCGCCTGGATATCGCCCAGATCCTGGCCGAGCCGCTGCTGGTGCATCACCTTGGCTCGGCCGATGAGCAGCCGGCCCTGGTGGCCGCCGCTGCCGAGGCCTGGGGCCTTAACGCGCTGCTTCTCACTCAGCACGCCAGCGCCCTTTCCAACGCCCTCT
>JAYTFQ010000558.1:0-6316 GCA_043734225.1 Anaerolineales bacterium
CGGCCAACGACTGCGGCGCCATCATGCGCGCCCTCATCTGCGCCGGCGGCAGCGGCTGGCGCGGCAGCACAAACCAAGGGGCCAACTCGGGCAGGCTCAATGTCACCGAAGGCCGCGCGGTTGAGAGGGTCACGGCCACCTGCAGCCAGTCCTCGCCGGTGTTTTGCGCCACCTGGGCCAGGTAGCTCAATTCCACCGCGGCATCCGACGAGCGAATGTCGTACAAAGCTTGCCAGGCGGCGCCAGTGACGACGTAGGTCAAATCCAGGACTAGCTCGCCGGCCGCGCTGACATCCAGCTCCACCAGCGCGCTATAGCGCTGCTTCGGGCGCGCCGATTGCACAGCGCCCAGCTCCCGCTTCAGCCGGTCGAGCTCTTTGGCCAGCTTGCGACGCTCGCGGCCGATGGTCAGCAGCTCGGCTTGCAGGGCCCGTCCACGGCTGCTAAAGAAATCAAAGAAAGCCCCCTGCTCTTCCAGCGAGCGATTGCGCAGCGCCAGCCCGCGCGCAAACATCTCGCTCTCGGCGGCCAGCGCATCCAATGCCTTTTGTTCCTTGTCGGCCACCAGGGCATGGGCAGCCAGGTCGGCGTCCGCGTCGTTCACAGCCTGAATCTGCTGTTCCAGCTGCTGCGCCGCTTGCGCCGGTGTCTCGAAGAACTGCTCCAGCCGGCTGGCCACGCCCAACAGTTTAGCTCGCGCGGTGCCCTTGCCAGCAGCCCGCAACGAATCTGGCAGCAAGGCCAGTGGCAATTGGTCAATTTTCAGGCTGTGAACGCCCACCGCCAGGCTGACCCCGCCGGTGCGCGTGACACGGGCGCGGTCGGGGAAAATTGTGACGGCCGCAACGTGCGTTTCGATTATCTGGGTATCCATAGGCATAGACTGATTATACTCGCGAAGCCGTACGGTTAGAAAATGGGGAGGCAAAATGGCCAAAGGGGTCTATACTGGCTGACCGTGACCATTTCTGCGCCTGCGCCGCCGAGTGAAACGAGCCCAGTAGCCGGGCGCGCGCCCTTGCGGGTGGTCATTGTTCAGTCGGTTACAAAAGACGCCCAGAACCTGGCGGCGTTCTTCAACCGGCGACGTGATGAGGTGTGGCAAACGACCCAGCCGGCCGAAGCGCTATCGCTGGTCAATCGGCTGAAGCCCGATCTGGTCATCCTAGACCTGCATTTGCCTGGAAGCGAGTGGCTGACCCTACTACGGCACTTGCGCCTGGAATTCCCCGCTACGCGCATCATTGTTACCAACAAATACCCTGATCTAAGCCGCGAGGTTTTGGCCAAAGAGCAAGGGGTGCAGATATTCCTGCGCCAACCATTCAGCCGGCAGTGGGTCGATCGGGCGCTGCAGCGGTTGTCCAGTTCGGCGAATCCCGACCAGAGTCTTTTACCCCCGGCCCGCGCCGGGAAAGCGGCAGTGGAGGGGTTGCCGCGCGTGCGGTTCCCCGTTGGCCTGAAGATCGCCCTACCCTATGTGATTCTGGCGCTGGTGGTGGCGGCTGGCGCTGCTTACTTGATGAGCCGGTATGTGCTGGACACGCTGCAAGGGCGTTTCACCAATCAATTGGTTGACGTGGGCACTTTGTCGGTCGACGGGATGGTGCAAGAGGAAAACCGGCTGCTGAACACGTTGCGGGTATTGGCCAATACTCAGGGCATGGCCGAAGCGCTGGCCGCCGGCGATGCGGACACAACGCGACGGCTGGCCCTGCCGGTCGTCGTCAATGACCGGCAAGAAGCGGTTGAGATTCTGGATGCCACCGGCGTCAGCCTGGTTTCGCTGCGCCATCTGGCGGGCGGCCCAGTCGAGACGTATGACTTCAGCCGTGGCGACGCCGTATATCGGGACTGGCCGTTTGTTCAAGAAGTGCTGCAGGGCCACAGCGACGCCAGCGGCAACAAGTTTGCCGGGGTGGTCCGGGCTGGCTGGGGCAGCTACTTTTACGTCGCCGGGCCGGTGCGCTCTGCCAGCGGGCAACTCCAGGGCATCGTCGCCATAGGTATCTCCCTGCCAGGTTTGGCACAGCAAATCCGTTCAGCCACCCTGGCTCAGGTCAGCCTTTACAGCCCACAGGGCCAGGCCCTGGCTTCAACCCTGCCGGCGGGCGCAGCCAGCCTGGGGGTGCCCGTCAATTTGGCCAGCCAACTGGCCGTGCGCCAGGCGAGCGACAGCCTGGTGCGTGATTTTTCAGTGACCAGCGACAACTATAGTGAGATTGTTGGGCCGTGGCGGGCACGCAACGGCCAGCAGCTCGGATTGATTGGCGCCGCGCTGACGCGCAACTACTTCGCGCAGCCTACCACCCTCACCCAGGTGCAGGCGTTCGGCCTGGTGGCCGTTGCCTTCCTGGTCATTATCGCCCTGGGCACCGTGCTGGCTAACCGTATCACGCGTCCGCTGACCCACATGGTGCGGGCCGCTACTCAGGTCGCCCAGGGCAATTTGGAAGTTAAGGTCGAGACAGCTGGCAGCGACGAAGTCGCCGTTTTAGCGCATGCCTTTAACTACATGGTGGCTGGACTCCAGGAAGGTTTTATCTACCGCGACTTGCTCGGCCGGACGGTCTCGCCTGAGGTCCGCGAGCAGCTCCGGCAAGCTTTTGCCTCCGGCAATCTGCGTCTGGATGGACAGAATGTGATTGCCACTGTGCTGATGAGCGATATTCGGGGCTTTACGACCCTGGCCGAAAACGAGGCGCCTACCACCGTGTTGGCCTGGCTCAACGAGTATTTTGGCGGGCTGGTGCCCATTATCAGCAACCATGGGGGCGTGGTCGACAAATTTGAGGGTGATGCCATCCTGGCCTTCTTTGGCATCTTGCCGCGCCCACTGCCGCCCAAGGAGAGCGCCTACCAGGCCTGCCTGGCAGCGGTGGCCATGCTCAAGCGCATCGATCGGCTCAATGATCAGCGCGCCGCTAACGGTCTGCCGCCGTATGTCACTGGCATTGGCTTGAACACGGGCCCCGTGACGGCCGGCGGGCTGGGCACCGCTGATCGGCTGAACTACACGGTGATCGGCGACGCGGTGAATATTGCCCAGCGCCTGGAGAGCTCCACCCGTGAATTTGGCGCCAACGCCATCATAATCAGCGAAAACACCGCCGCGGCTATGGAAGAGCACGCCGCCGAGTTTCACCTGGAATTATTGGGGACGCAGAGCCTCAAAGGCAAGCGCGAGGGTGTGACGGTTTATCGGCTGCACGGCTTGAGCAACAGCATTACGCCAGTGGAAAAATGAGCCTGGCCCAGCGCGCGGCCCAAGCCAGCAAAGAGCGGAATAACCGGCGCACGAACACGCTCATCGCCCTGCTTTTGTTCGCCGCCGCCGGCCTATGTCTGGCCGCCTGGTGGTCACTGTACCTGGCGCCCTCCGCGAGCAATTTCATTGCCGCGCCGCTGCGCTCGGTGCTGGCGGCCAATTATGGAGCCGACCCGCTCGGCACTCGCGGTGTTGCCGTCAATATCAGCCTGGTCGGCGACATCATCGGAGACCAAACCGGCACGCCAAGCGTTGATCGGCTAGCGACTTTAGCCAGCGTGCTCCAGACCCCGGTCGTAACCATCACCGCATCCGGGGGCGCCGCCACCAGCACCCCATCCCCGAGCAGCAGCCCGACGGGCGCACCCACTTCAACCTTGACGCCCACTCTTACCCGAACGCCCGACGCCGTTGCCTCATCCCTGGCGTTGACTCAACTCGCCAGCACACAAACCGCAACTCCAGCCCCTTCGGCGACAGCTACCGCGCCGGGCGCTCCAACAGCCATTGCCACTAACACGGCGGCGCCGGCTGCCACCGATACGGCTGCGCCGCCCACCGCGCCGCCAACGACTGACACGCCCCTCCCTGCCCCAACTGACACGCAGCCCCCGGCACCCACAAGCACGCCGGTGCCGCCACCCACCGCGGTACCACCGACCGCGGTGCCACCTACCGCGGTGCCACCTACTGCGGTGCCGCCCACCGCGGTGCCGCCTACTGCGGTGCCGCCCACCGCGGTGCCGCCCACCGCGGTGCCGCCGGCGACGGCATACCCACCGCTGGCATCACCGACCAACCCGCCAACTAGCCAGCCGCCAACCAATCCGCCGCCACCCACCACCTATCCTTAATGGCGCCCTGCCCACTCCTGCCAGCGCGTCATGGCCTCGCGGATGCGCTTGGTGGGCGTGCAGAAGGACAAACGCACATAGCCGTGCCCGGATGGCCCGAAGAAGCAGCCAGGCGTAACGGTAACCCCAGCGCCATCCAACAGATTGTCGGCATAGGCAATGTCATCCATGGCGTTCGGCAACCTGGCCCACACGTAGAGCGAAGCCGCCGGCACTTCGGCCTGGAGACTCGCCGCGCGCGCGCCCGCCACCACCAGGTCGCGCCGCTCGCGGTAGATTTCATTACGCGCCACCTGCCAGGTGCGGTCGCCGGTAAGGGCAGCCACGGCCGCATCCAGGATAGGCCGAAAGCTGCCCGAATCGATGTTGCTTTGCAGCGCCCCCAAGGCGCGGATCACGACTGCGTTCCCGCAAATGACCCCGCTACGCCAGCCAGCCATGTTGGCTGTCTTGGAAAGCGAATGGAACTCAACCGCTACATCCTTGGCCCCAGGTACTTGCAACACACTCGGCGCGCGATAGCCGTCATAAGTAATTTCGGTGTACGGGGCATCGTGGGCCAACAAGATGCGGTGTTCGCGAGCGAACGCCACGGCCCGCGCAAAAAACTCCACCGTCGCCACCGCGCCAGTCGGGTTATTGGGGTAGTTGAGCCACATCAGGCGGGCGCGCGCCACCACTTCGGGCGCCAGCGCCTCGAAATTAGGCAAATAGGCATTCTCGGCGGTCAGCGGCATGTAAACGACCTCGGCGCCAGCAAAAATTGCGCCGGCGCTATAGGTGGCATAACCAGGATCGGGCACCAGGACCACATCGCCCGGGTTCACATACGCCAGCGGCAGTTTGAAAATACCCTCTTTTGACCCCAACAGCCCGTTGATTTCGGTGTCGGCGTCCAGCTCCACTCCAAAGCGCTGCCCGTAAAAATCGGCCCAGGCGTTGCGGTAGGCGGGGATCCCGCCGAACGGCATATAGCCGTGATGATCCGGCTGAGCGGCGGAGCGGTTAAGCACATCCAGGATATGCGCCGGCGGCGGCAAGTCGGGCGAGCCCATATCCATGCGGATGACATCCACGCCCGCGGCCTGCAGGCGGTTGAGCTTGAGTTGTAAGGTCTTAAAAAAGCTCGGCGGCAAAGCCGCCATGCGCGCGGCGGGAGGGTGCAGGGTGGTGGTCATGCAGCGCAGTATACACAATTTGTCGGGTTTTCAAGGAGTGCCTGTGTCCGGTTTTTCGAGGTAGGCTTCGAGGGTCCGTCCTACCCGCTCCAGGCTCACTGGGCTAACCTTGTCGGCGGTATCAGCCACAGTATGCCAGTATGGGTAGTCAAAATCAATGATGTCGACTGCTGGGATTCCAAGTTGGGCAAACGGGCTGTGATCGTCAAGCATGGCATAGCGCGGAACCGGCACGAAGTATGGCAAATAACCCAATTGCGCGGCCTGCGTCCAAATTTGGGCCGAAAGCTGGCCATCCGAGTTGGAGTCCATATAAATATTCTGGTCGGCATCACCAACCATGTCGATCAGGATCATGGATTGCGGCTTGACCGTGAGGTGCTGCGCCATGTAGGTGGACCCCACCACCCAGTCCCAGCCGTCCAACTCACCGTTGTCTTCGGCATCGAAGAAAGCCAGCCAAATCTCATTGTGCACCCTGGCCAGATCAAGGCTGCGCCCCAACTCCAGCAGCACGGCCACACCCGAGGCCCCGTCGTCGGCCCCAGGCACCGGCTGATCCAGATGCCTGGGGTCCTGGTCAGCCCGGCGGCGCGTGTCATAATGCGCGCCAAGGATAATGACCGGTCCCCGCCCTACGTTGGCACGCGCAATGATGTTGCGAGCATGGACCCCCTTGTAGTCAAAAGGCTGAAAATCGGTCTGCCAGCCCCGCCCACGCAGGGTTTTCACGATCAAGTTTCCAGCGGCGTAATTGCCATCCGTCCCAGTGATCCTGGGCCCGAAATCCATCTGGCGCAGCACTTCGTTATAAGCCAACGCACCGTCGAATTGGGCGGGGGCCTGGCGGCCCAGAAATCCCAGCTGCCAGGCCGCCAATCCAACCACAACAGCCACAATCATGCCGACCAGAGTGACCCACAAACGCCGGTGGGTGCGTATAGTCTTAAGCCGACTCAAGGAAGGTTACTCCAGTTAGATTGCCCCGCATTGGCTATGCGCAGTTTGCATTGAAC
>JAYTFQ010000559.1:0-2624 GCA_043734225.1 Anaerolineales bacterium
GGCCCTGATCATCACGCCGCCCCAAACGGGCAGCGACATCTGGCTGTTGTTTTGGGCTGGGGTGCTGGCCATGGCCTCCAAATACATCGTCGCCATCGGCCGCAAGCACCTGTTCAACCCGGTGGCGTTCGCGGTGTCCGCCACTTATTTGTTGGCCAACCAGCCGGCCAGTTGGTGGGTGGGCAGCGCGCCCATGCTGCTGCCGGTGCTGCTGGGCGGCGTGCTTATTGCCCGCAAACTGCGCCGCTTCGACCTGGTGCTCAGCTTCCTGGGCGTCAGCCTGGCCACCAGCCTGGCGCTGAGCGTCTTTGCCGGCGACAATCCGTTCTCGGCCCTGGTCAGCGTTTGGCTCTACTCGCCACTGGTCTTCTTCGCGGCAGTGATCTTGACCGAGCCGCTGACCGCGCCGCCCACCCGCCGGCTGCGCGTGGTCTACGGGGCGCTGGTCGGCTTTTTGTTTACGCCCCAGGTCCATTTTGGGCCGATCTATGTGACACCCGAGCTGGCCCTGCTGGCCGGCAACCTCTATTCGTATCTGGTCAGCCCCAAGTTCGCGCTGGGGCTGCGCCTCAAGCGCAAGATCCAGCTCGCGCCGGATGTCTACGACTTCATCTTCGCCCGCCCGCCGCGCATGGCGTTTGCGCCCGGCCAGTATATGGAGTGGACCCTCGGCCACGCGGATACCGACAGCCGCGGCAACCGCCGCTACTTCACCCTGGCCTCCTCGCCGACCGAGTCCGAGCTGCGGGTGGGGGTTAAGTTCTATCAGCACTCCAGCAGCTTTAAGAAGGCCATGCTGGCGCTGGACGATGAGACCGAGATTGTGGCCAACCAATTGGCGGGGGATTTTGTGCTGCCGGCAGACCCGACTGAGAAGCTGGTGTTCCTGGCCGGCGGCATCGGGGTGACGCCCTTCCGCAGCATGATCCAGTATCTGCTGGATACAGGCCAGCGCCGGCCGATTGTGCTTTTCTATGCCAACAAGACCGTGGACGATATCCTGTATCGAGATGTGTTCGACCAGGCGCAGCGCCGGCTGGGCATCGAGGTGATCTACACCCTGACCGATGCGCGCAAGCTGCCGGCTTCGTGGCAGGGGCGGGTAGGGCGCTTGAGCCCCAAGCTCATCCGGGCCGTGGTGCCCGAGTACCGCGACTGCACCTACTACATCTCTGGCCCGAACCAGATGGTCGACTCGTTCCAGGGCGTGCTGCGCGATCTGGGCATCAAGCCCGCGCGCATCAAGACCGACTACTTCCCCGGTTTTTAGAGCACGGCTTCAATCTCCGCCCACAGCTCATCCGGGATGGGGTGCACCGCCAGCGCCTCGGTTTCGGCCAGGCGCTGCGGTTTGCTCAGGCCGACGATGGTGGTGTGCACCCGCGGGTCGCGCAGCGAGAATTGCAGCGCGGCCGCCGCCAGCGGCACCGCGTGCCGGCGGCAGGCAGCGTCGATACGGCGCACGCGCTCGATCTGGTCCTCGGACGCCTGGCCGTACATGTAGCGCGGGTAATTATCCGGTCCCTTGGCCAGGATGCCGCTGCCATACGGGGCGGCATTGGCCACACCCAGCCCGCGCGCGCTGGCCAGCGCCAGCAGCGGCTCGGCCGAGCGCTCGATCAGCGTGTAGCGGTTGTGCGTGATCACCGCCTCGAACAGACCAGTCTCCACAAACCGGATCATCAAATCAATTGGCCCGCCGGCCACGCCCACGTGCTCGATCACCCCTTGCCGCTTTAAGTCCAGCAGCACTTCCACCGGTCCGCCGGGCGCCATGGCTGCCTCGAAGGTGATGTGCTCGGGATCATGCAGATATACCAGCGCCAGGCGCTCCAGCCCTAGCAGGCGCAGGCTGCGCGCCACTGAGCGCCGCATCTGCTCGCCGCTGAAGTCGCCGGTGGTCAGGTCGCGGTCGGCCTTGGTGTCGAGCACGATGCCGGGCGGCACGCCGCCGGTCTCTTTGAGCACCAGCCCGATGCGCCGCTCGCTCTCGCCGTCGCCATATGAGGCCGCCGTGTCCAGAAAGTTAAACGGGCTGGCCAGCGACGCGCGCACTGTTTCCAGCGCCTGCGCCTCCGGCACCGAATATTTGAACGTCTCGGGCATATCCCCCAGCGGCGCGCAGCCGATGCAGACGGACGTCACCGCCAGCCCGGTCAGGCCAAACGTGCGTTTTGGAAAACGCGGGTCATCACTCATACCAGTCTCCCGTGCGCCCCATCTGGGCTGACCGACTCGCCAGCCAGTTGCAAGTCTATCAGAAAATTGACCGAGGCCAATTCGCGCCGGGCGCTACCTCATCGGCGCTTCGCCCCTGCAAGGCGCCGGCATCAGCGATCCGAATGCCTATGAGTGGTTTCGGCATCGCCAGCCCCAGGCCGTGCTCAGCCATAGCCTGCTGGTGTACGATGTGCCGGCCGACCCGCTCAACTGGCTGGCGCAGTGTGACCAGCCCGCGCCGCCGCTGGACTCGGCCGCCATTGCTCAGGGCACCGGCAGCCCTGATTTGCGCAGCCTGACCTTCGATTGCTCGACGGCCTGGATTTATCCGGGCGGGGAGCGCTCGCCCGGCATTAAGGCGTTCCATCATGCGCAGTTCAGCGCCACGCGGCTCTGTCCGCTGT
>JAYTFQ010000560.1:0-11439 GCA_043734225.1 Anaerolineales bacterium
AGTTGCCAAAATCGGCATCCGCACAACGCGCTGCGGTGTGCGGATGCCGTTTTTGGCAACAGATTTCTGAAAGGAGTGGGTGAGTGTGGCGTCTAGCCGAAGCGGCCGGTCACGTAGTCGTTGGTGCGTTTGTCTTTGGCGGCCACGAACAGCTGCGGGCCGGGGCCGACCTCGATGAGCTCGCCTTGCAGAAAGAAGGCGGCCAGGTCGGCGATGCGCGCCGCCTGCTGCACCGAGTGCGGGGCGATGACCACCGTGTATTGGCGCTTGATGCGCTGCAGCGACTCTTCAACCTTGGCGGTGGAGATCGGATCCAGGCCGGAGGTTGGCTCGTCCAGCAGCACCACCTCCGGCTCCAACGCCAGCACGCGCGCCAGGCACAGCCGCTGCTGCTGTCCGCCGGATAGGCTGCTGGCCGGCTCGTGCAGCCGGTCCTTTACTTCGTCCCATAGGGCTGCGGCTTCCAGCGAGCGCTGCAGCGCCTCTTGCCGCTGCCGGGCAGGCGCGCCGGCCAGCTCTAGCCCATAGATCACGTTTTTGGCGATGCTCATCGGCAGTGGAACCGGCTGGGCGAAGACGATGCCCACCCGCCGCCGCAGCGCCGCCACATTCAGATTGGGCCGGGTCAGGTCTTCGCCATCCAGGAAAATCTTGCCCGACTGGCGCACGCCTTCCACCACATCGTTGAGCCGGTTGAGCGAGCGCAGGAGCGTGCTTTTGCCGCCCCCGGCCGGGCCAAATAGCACCGTGATCTGGTGCTCGGGAATATCCAGGCTGATGTCACGCAGCGACTCGGTGCCGTCAGCGTACTGCACCGACAAATGCTCTATCCTGATTTTGGGCGCGCCGGTGGACGGCACCTCCGTTGGCGCCGCCGGCGGGCTGAGCTTGGGCAAGGCCGGGACTGGAGCGCTGGTCACCATTGCCTCCGGGCGCGAGCGCGGGCGCGGATGAGGGTGGCGATCAAGTTCATGGACAGCACAAAGACCATTAGCACCAGCGCCGTGCCGTATTGGATCTGCACCGGCATGCCGGGCACCTGGGTGGAAATGACGAACAGATGATAGGGCAGCGCCATGGTCGGCTCGAAGATCGAGTTCGGCAACCGCGGCAGAAAGAAAGCGGCCGCCGTGAACAAGATAGGAGCGGTCTCGCCGGCGGCGCGCTCCAGGCCTAGGATGACGCCCGTGAGCACGCCCGGCAGCGCCTGCGGCAGCACGATGCGCCAGATGGTCTGCCAGCGCGTGCCGCCCAGGCTCAGGCTGACCAGCCGGAAGCTTTGCGGCACCGCCCGCAGCGCCACCTCGGTGGTGGAAATGATAACAGGCAGGGTCATGATGGCCAGGGTGAGCGAGCCGGCCACAATGGACGTGCCCAGCCGCAGAAACAGCACGAACAGCCCCAATCCAAACAGGCCATACACCACCGAGGGGATGCCGGCCAGATTAATAATGGCCAGGCGCGTCAGGCGCGTCAGGGCGGTGTCGCGCGCGTATTCGGCCAGGTAAATGGCGGCGGCGACGCCCACCGGCACGGCCACCAGCGCGGTGCCCACGGTCAGATACAGGGTGCCCACGATCGCCGGCCAGATGCCGCCGGCGCGCATGCCGTCAGTTGGCAGGCCGCTGATGAACCCCCACGACAGCGCCGGCCCACCCTGGCGGACGATGTAGCCCACGATCAGCACAATGGGCAACACCGTGGCCAGGGCCGCCAGAGTGAGCAGGCCGAAGGCCAGCCGCTGGGTGTTCTCGCGCGAGAGCAGGCCGCGCATCATGACAGCAGCCGCTCCGCGCGGCGGCGCTGCTGGAAGACGATGGCGCCGGCAGCCAGGTTGAAGATCAGCGACAGCACAAACAGCACCAGCCCGATAACGAACAGCACGTGGTAATGCGTGCTGCCGTTGGCCACCTCGCCCATTTCGGCCGCGATGGTGGCGGTGAGGGTGCGCACCGGCAGCAGCAGCGCCCCCAACCCGGTGGGCAGGCGCGCCGCGTTGCCGGTGACCATCATCACCGTCATGGTCTCACCGGCTGCCCGTCCCACACCCAGCATCACCGCCGTCAGCACCCCGTTGCGCGCCGCCGGCAGCGTCACGCGCCAGATGGTTTGCCAACGCGTGGCGCCCAGCGCCAGGGCCGCGTCGCGGTAGCTCCTGGGCACCGCGTCCAGAGCGTCTTCGGCCACCGAAACCAGGGTGGGGATGGCCATGATCGCCAGCAGCAGCGAGCCGGCCAGCGCCGTCAGGCCGGTGGGCAGGTTCAGGTCCACCCGCAGCGCCGGCGCCAGCACCAGAATGCCCATGAAGCCCAGCACCACCGAAGGCAGTCCGGCCAGCACCTCCACCAGCGGCTTGAGCACCTCGCGCGCCCAGCGCGGGGCGATTTCGGCGATAAAGATGGCGGTGCCCAGTCCCAGCGGCACGGCCAGCAGGGTGGCGCCAAGGGTCACCAGCAGAGTGCCGCCGATGAGCGGCAGCAGGCCGAAATAGCTCTCGGTCGGGTACCAGCGCGTGGCCAGCAGGCCCGCCAGCGGCACTTCGCCAAAGGCCGGCACGCCCTCGCGCAGCAGGAACAGCAAGATCAGCGCCACAAACACAATGGCCGAATAGCCGGTGGCGCGCACCAGCGCTTCCACCACCACCTCGCCCCAATTCCGATTCGGTCGATCCAAGGCCTGCATGCGCTTCACCCGCCTCGAGACAGCTAGTTGTTGACTGGCACAAACCCCAATTGTGCCACGATCTTTTGCCCGTCCGGACCCTGGATCCAATCCAGGTAAGCCTTGATGGCGCCGGTCGGCGCGCCGTTGCTATAAATGTACAAATCGCGCGCCACCGGGTAAGACTTGTCGTTGACGGTGCCGATGCTAGGCAGCACATATGGCTTACCATCGGCCGCCGCCACGGCCACGGTGCGCATATCTGGCGTCACATAGCCCAGACCGTCGTAGCCGATGGCATTCGGGTTCTGGCGCACCTCGGCCGAGATGCCTTCCGAGCTGGGCAGCAGCAGCGTATCCGGTGAGAACAGCAGTTTGCTCTTGGCATTGCCCAGCCGCACCACATTCGCCAGAAAGTAGACATGTGTGCCGGAGTTGCTCTCGCGTGAGAGCAGCACCACCGGCCGGTCCTGGCCGCCCACCTGGCGCCAGTTGGTCAGTTGGCCGGTATACAGCGCCGAAAGCTGCGGCAGGGTCAACTGGGTCACGGGGTTGTCGGGGTTAACCAGCACGGCGATGGCATCGCGCGCCACCACATGCTGCACCGGCGTGATGCCATTCGCTTTGGCCTTGGCAATCTCCTCGGGCGTGATGGCGCGCGAGGCATTGGCTAAATCGGCGGTGCCGTTGATCAGCGCCGCCAGGCCGGTGCCCGAGCCGCCGCCCGTCACCGAAACATTCACATCCAGCCGGCTGGCGCCATAGGCCTGGGCCCAGGCCAGAGCAAGGTTGACGATCGTATCCGAGCCAATGTCCTTGATGCTCTGCTGCGGCGCGGCCGGCGTAGCCGCCGACGGCGCGCCACAGGCGCCCAACGCCAGCGCCAACCCGGCGGCCAGCCCCGCCAGGCGCAAAAAACGGCCCTGGCAGCGCCAACTGCGCGCAAGGCCGCCCATGCGAGGCGCCCAAAATGAATCGGCTTTGGGCCAAAGGGGCGTCATAGCAGGAATTATACCAGTGGGTTTGAGCAAGGACTGCTGTAAAATGAACCCCGCATGTCAGCGAAAATCAGCGTCCAACAGCTCGACTTTTTCTATGGCGCCAAGCGCGCCCTGGCCGGCATATCCATGGATATTGCCGCCCAGCAGATCACCGCCCTGATTGGGCCTTCCGGCTGCGGCAAGAGCACCTTCCTGCGCTGCCTGAACCGCATGAACGACACCATCCCCGGCACTCGCGCCACCGGCCAAATCCTGCTGGACGACCAGGATATCTACGCGCCCGGCACCAACCTGGCCGATCTACGTCAGCGGGTGGGCATGGTTTTCCAAAAACCCAACCCCTTCCCCCAATCGATCTACGACAACGTGGCCTTTGGCCCGCGGGTGCTGGGCCTGACCGACCACCTGGCGCAGCGGGTGCAGCAATCTTTGGAATCGGTGGCGCTGTGGAGCGAGCTGGGCGGCAACCTGCGCGAGCCGGCCCAGAGCCTGTCGCTGGGCCAGCAGCAGCGGCTGTGCATCGCCCGCGTGCTGGCCGTTGAGCCGGAAGTGATCCTGATGGACGAGCCCTGCTCGGCGCTGGACCCCATGTCCACGCTGCGCATCGAAGAGCTAATCCGCGAACTCAAGGCGCGCTATTCCATCGTCATCGTCACCCACAATATGCAGCAAGCCGCGCGCGTCTCCGATTACACCGGCCTGTTCTGGCTGGGCGAGTTGGTCGAATTCGAAGCGACTGGCCTGCTCTTCACACGCCCCGCCAAGGAATTGACTGATAACTATATTACCGGGCGGATGGGGTAAGACTAGCATGTAGGATACAACGTCTGGGTGCAGGGTGTGTCGAGCGCGGCGTGCCGTGCTCGACACACCCTGCGTTTTTCTTGTCATGGTTCTTCTGCGGGCTATCGTCGGATGGATTGAGAAACATGGCGAAAGCCGCAGCTCGGAAGCCGGATTGCAAAAGAAGGCGGGCAAATATATGTCGGATCGAAACGCTGCGGGCCAAACGCTCAAATTGATGGCCGTGCTGGCGCACCCAGATGACGAGTCGCTGGGCATCGGCGGCACCCTGGCGAAGTACGCGGCCGAGGGCGTGGAGACTTACCTGCTGACCGCCACTCGCGGCGAGCGCGGCTGGCGCGGTGAGGCGGTGGCTGACCCCGGCCTGCAGGCCGTCGGCAAAGTGCGCGAGGCCGAGCTGTTGGCCGCGGCAAAAATCCTGGGCGTGCGCGAGGTGCAGTTCCTCAACTACATTGACGGCGACCTGGACCAGGCCGATCCGGCCGGCGCCATCGGCCAGATCGCAGCCCATCTGCGGCGCGTGCGGCCACAGGTGGTGCTCACTTTTGGCCCAGAGGGCGCCTACGGCCACCCGGATCACATGGCCATCAGCCAGTTTACCCTGGGGGCGCTGCTGGCCGCCGCCGACCCC
Organism: Anaerolineales bacterium; assembly: GCA_043734225.1. GTDB lineage: Bacteria > Chloroflexota > Anaerolineae > Anaerolineales > UBA6663 > JAYTFQ01. Next base: position 5,098 of record JAYTFQ010000560.1, read on the forward strand.
ACCTGGCAGCCCGACGGCAGCCACCCGCCCCACCGCGTCGCCAAGCTGTACTTCATGGCCGACTCGCACGCCGGCGCGGCGCGATATGCCGCTTTGTTTGGCGACTTGGTGATGCCGGTCGACGGCGTAGACCGCAGATTTCCGGGCTGGCCGGAGTGGATGATGAGCGCCGAGCTGGACACCGACGCGCACTGGCGCACGACCCTGCGCGCCATCCAATGCCACACCAGCCAGATCGGCGACCTGGCCAACCTGGTGGCGGCTTGCGAGAGCGACCACGCCGCCCTGCTGGGCCAGAAGTATTTCATCCGCGCGCTGAGCCTGGTGAACGCTGGCCGCAAGGTGGAGCGGGATTTGTTCGAGGGGATCAAGTAATTGGTCATTCGTAATTGGTAATTCCTCGACGAGGCCCCCATGGAATTCTTTTTCAGACGCGCCTATCGCGGCCCGGTCAAGGCCGTCATATTGGATTGGGCCGGCACGGCAGTGGACTATGGCTGCCGCGCCCCGGCGCAGGTGTTTATGAAAGTGTTTGCCGAGCATGGGGCTGATATTACCGAGGCCCAGGCGCGCGAGCCGATGGGCCTGATGAAGCGTGACCACATCCGCATGATCAGCCAGATGGCGCCAGTGGCCGAGCAGTGGCAGACCGTGCATGGGCGGCTGCCGAACGAAAACGACGTCGAGCACATGTATGCTGACTTCATCCCGCTGCAGTTGGACATCCTGGCCGACTACGCCGACCCGATCCCTGGCGCGCTGGCGCTGCTGGGCCAACTGCGCCAGCGCGGCATCAAGGTCGGCTCCACCACCGGATACAACCACGAGATGATGGACATTCTGGCGCCAGAGGCCGCGCGGCGCGGCTACACGCCCGACGCCTGGGTATGCGCCAGCGACGTGCCCGCCGGCCGGCCGTATCCGTGGATGATGTATGCCAACGAGACGCGGCTGGGGGTTTACCCGCCCGAATCAGTGATTAAGATTGGCGACACGATCCCGGACATCGACGAGGGGCTGAACGCCGGGGCCTGGGCGGTGGGGGTCACCCTGACCGGCAACGAGATTGGACTGACCGAGGCGCAGGTGAAGGCGCTGCCGGCCGGCGCGCTGGCCTCACGGCTGGAGAGCGTGCGTTGGCGCATGGCCGCCGCCGGGGCGCACGCGGTGGTTGATGGCGCCTGGGACTGTGGCGCTGTCATCGACGACATAGCCCAACGTCTGGCGCAGGGCGAGAAACCGTAATTTAGAAGACGGTTAATCGCGACCAAAGTCCACCGTCGGCAAAAACGCCGGCGGCTTGCGCGCCTGTGTGGCCTGTTCGAAGGCATAGGCCAGGCGTATCAGCCTGGGCTCCTGCCAGGCCGCGCCCAGAAACGACAGCCCCACCGGCAGACCGAAGATATTGCCGGCCGGCACGGTGATATTGGGATAGCCGGCCACCGCGGCCGCCGTGGAGCTGCCGCCGCTGAAGTGATCGCCGTTGATCCAATCGATGGGCCAGGCCGGGCCGCCGGATGGCCCAATCAGCGCGTCCAGCCGGTTGGCGCCCAGGGCGGCGTCCAGCCCCTCTGTGCGCGCCACCCGCAGGCAGGTCTGGCGCGCCTGCAAATAGGCCTCTTCGCTCAGCGGGCCCTTGGCCTGCGCCTGCAGCAGCAGCTCCTGCATAAAGTATGGCATGGCCGCGCTGCGATGACGCTGGTTAAAGTCGATCACCTCGGCCAGTGAATGCACCGGCGCCCCCGGCCCCAGCCGTTCCAAATAGCCGTTCAGATCCGCCTTGAATTCATACAACAGCACGGTCATCTCCGGCTTATCAAAGCCGTCGACGTTTTGCAAATTGACCGGGTCCACCACTTCGGCGCCCAGCTTTTTAAACACATCGATGGCGGCCTCCAGTATTTGGTCCACGCGCTGGCTGAAGCCAAACAGGTTGCGGGCAATGCCCAGCCGCGCCCCTTGCAGCCCATGCGCGTCCAGGAACTGGGTGTAGTCGCTGAAGGCATGCCCGGCGCTGCCGGCGGTGGCCGGATCGTTGGCGTCCTCGCCCGTCAGCGCGCCGAGCAGCGCGGCGGCATCCGCCACCGTGCGCGCCATCGGGCCAGCAGTGTCCTGGCTGTGCGCGATGGGGATGATGCCGGCGCGGCTGATCAGCCCCAGTGTGGGCTTAATGCCCACCAGGCCGCAATTGTTGCTGGGCGAGATGATCGAGCCATCGGTCTCTGTCCCCACCGCTGCCGCGCATAGGTTCGCTGCGGCCGCGGTGCCCGAGCCGGAGCTGGAGCCGCTCGGGCTGCGGTCCAGCGCATACGGGTTGCGCGTCTGACCGCCCCGGCTGCTCCAGCCGCTGCTGGAATGGCTGGAGCGAAAGTTGGCCCACTCGCTCAGGTTGGTCTTGCCCAGGATCACCGCCCCCGCCTGCCGCAGCCGCGCGGTCACAAAGGCGTCTTGCCCGGCATGGCTGCCCTCCAGCGCCAGCGAGCCGGCGGTGGTCTGCATCCGGTCGCCGGTATCAATGTTGTCCTTGATTAAAATGGGGATGCCGTGCAGCGGCCCGCGCACGGTGCCCGCCTGCCGCTCGGCGTCCAGCGCCGCCGCGATGGCCAGCGCGTCCAGGTTGACTTCAATCACCGAGTTCAGCGCCGGGCCGCCGCGGTCGATGGCTTCGATGCGCGCCAGGTAATTCTCAGTCAGTTGGCGGGCCGTCAGCGCCCCGGAGGTCAGTTGCGCTTGGAGTTCGGCGATGCTCAGTTCGTCCATGGCGGCCTCGAATTCTTAAGCGGATTCTGTACGCGCACACTTGCACCAGCGCACGCTTGGCGAGTGCAGGTGTTTCGCGGATTAGGCGGATAGGGCAACCCAACGGATTATACTGGGAGCGCCTTGCACGCGCGATCCGCCTGGAAAATCTGCGGCGCCGAGCTGATCTCGTGATTAAAAGTGGCCTTATCATCCGATTTATCCGTTCCACCCGTTGACGAGTTTTTTCCCCAGCGCCCCAATGAGAGTCGCACGGGAATTGACTTAACCCGTTCCAAGGAAATTCCAAGGCAGCGGCGGTATAGTCATGCGAAGTAGAGGTGGATATGCGGATATTGATTGTGGAAGACGACCAGCGCTTGACGCGCCTGATGGCGCAAGTGCTTAGCGAAGAACAATATGCCGTTGACGTGGCCCACGAGGGCGACACCGGGCTGGACCTGGCCCTGCGCGGCATGTATGACTTTGCGATTGTGGACTGGATGCTGCCTGGAATGGACGGCCCCAGCCTGTGCCGCGCGGCGCGCCAGGCACGTGTGCCCACCGCCCTGCTGATGCTCACCGCCCGCGGCCAGGTGGAGGAGCGCGTGGCCGGGCTGGACAGCGGCGCCGACGACTACCTGGTGAAACCCTTCGCCTTTGACGAGCTGCTGGCCCGCCTGCGCGCCCTGGGCCGGCGCTTCAACGTGCCCGGCGGCGGCGCCGAGCTGCGCTGCGGCGAGCTGATGCTCGATCAGCGCGCGCACCTGGCCCGGCGCGGCGAGCGCGCGCTGGAGCTGACCGCCACCGAATGGAAGCTGCTGGAATGCCTGATGCGCCACCCCGGCCAGGTATTCACCCGCCAGCAGATCCTCGATTACGCCTGGTCGTACGAGCATGATGTGCTGGAATCCATGGTAGATGTGTACGTCTCATATGTGCGCCGCAAGCTGAATGCCGGTGGCCAGCCGGACCTGATCCAGACCGTGCGCGGCGTGGGTTATCGTTTGCAAACCGACAATGTTTAAGGGCCTGCGCTGGCGCCTGAGCTTGCTGTACGGCCTGGCCTCGGCCGTGCTCCTGCTGCTGGCCGGCAGCGGCGCCTATGGCCTGCTGGATTATTACTTCCGCTCCAGCACCGACCTGACCCTGCAAAGCCGTTTGGTGTTTGACCTGCGCCGGCTGAACGCCACGGTGCCGCCGGCGATGACCGCCGCCGAAGCGCAGTGGTACACCAGCCGCGGCCTGCCCGTGCCGCCTGACAACCCGCCCCATCACGACACCGACGACCAGGGCCGATCGGGCGATTTTGGCGCCGGCGGCTATGACAGCGAGCTGGCCTCCATCTTCGAGCTGCAGCTGACCACCCAGGGCAGCGTGCTCACCTCTTCGGTATCCATCAACAGCGGTTTGAGCCCCGACCCGCCAGCCGTGGCCGCCGCACTGGCCACTGGCCTGGATTGGCGCACCAACCGCCTGCCGGGCGGCACGCGCGTGCGCCTGCTCACCTATCGCGTGGATGGCGGCACCGGCCCGGCCGTGCTACAGCTCGGCCGCACCCTGGGCGACCAGGACCGCGTGCTGAACAGCTTCCTGGTGGGCTTGCTGGGGCTGGGCGCCGCGGCTGCGCTGGCGGTGGGCGCCGCCAGTTGGTGGCTGGCCGGCCGCTCGCTGGCGCCAGCCCACGCCGCCTGGGACAAGCAGCAGGCCTTTGTGGCCAACGCCAGCCACGAGCTGCGCACCCCGCTGACCCTGGTGCGCGCCACGGCCGAGGTGGCCCAGCGCGGCCTGCCGCCCAGCGACGCCCGCCACGAATTGATGAGCGACATCCTGGACGAGTGCGACCACATGAGCGGACTGGTGGATGATCTGCTATTGCTCTCGCGGCTGGATTCTCGCGCGCTGAAAATGCAGCGCATGCCGCTGCCCAGCGCCGAGCTGCTGGCGGACATGCAGCGCCAGGTGAGCGTACTGGCCTGCGAGCACCAGGTGCGGCTGAGCGTGGGCGCCGCGGCCGGCACGCTGCTGGGCGACCCGGCCCGCCTGCGCCAGGTGCTGCTGATCCTGCTCGATAACGCCCTGCGCCACACCCCCGCCGGTGGCCAAGTGACCCTGGCAGCCGCGCCGGCCGGGCGCGCGGTGGAGATTACCGTGGCCGACACCGGCGCCGGCATCGCCCCTGAGCACCTGCCGCACGTCTTTGACCGCTTCTATCGCGCCGACCCGGCCCGCGGCGGCGAAGGCACCGGCCTGGGCCTGGCCATCGCCCGCTCGCTCGTCAACGCCCAGGGCGGCCACATCCGCATCGACAGCCAACCTGGCGTGGGCACCACCGTCACCATGCGCCTGCCGGCGGCCGGCTAACCCTACAACTGCTCCATTCAACACGTTAGCAAGTGTCTGTCGAAATTTAGCTGTGTGGTCCAACGAATGTTGGACCACACAGCCAAATTTCGACATAATTTTCTTTGATCTCATTGATTCCGTTGATAGTTCAACCGGCCGCGCAGCCGCTGGCCGATTGGCGATAGTTAATATGATATTTTGTACGCGAACGGCAAGCGAATAATCGATCAGGAGACTCACCATGCGTGTTGTTATCATCGGCGGCGCCGGCCACGTCGGCACTTATCTGGTCCCCCGGCTGGTCGAGGCCGGCCACGAAGTCATCAACATTACTCGCGGCCAGCGCGAGCCTTATCAACCGCACGCCGCCTGGCAATTGGTGCAGCGCGTCGAGGCTGACCGCGCCGCGGAGGACGCAGGAGGCGTCTTTGGCCAGCGGGTAGCCGCGCTCAAGCCAGACGTGGTCATCGATATGATCTGCTTCACCGAGGCCAGCGCCCGGCAGTTGGTCGCCGCCCTGCGCGGCCAGGTGCAGCACTTCCTGCACTGCGGCACCATCTGGATCCACGGCCCCACCGTGCAGGCGCCCACCACGGAAGAGCAGCCGCGCCGCCCCTTCGGCGAATATGGCATCCAGAAAGCCGCCATCGAGCGCTACCTGCTGGACGAAGCGCGCCGCAATGGCTTCCCCGCCACCCTGCTCCACCCCGGCCACATCGTCGGCCCGGGCTGGGCGCCGCTCAACCCGGCCGGGCACTTCAACCCAGAAGTGTTTGCCCGCCTGTCGCGCGGCCAGCCGCTTAGCCTTCCCAACCTCGGCCTGGAGACGGTTCACCACGTCCACGCCGACGATGTCGCCCAGGCCTTCATGCAGGCCATGCGTTTCCGCAGCGCCGCCCTTGGCGAAAGCTTCCACGTCGTCTCGCCGGCCGCGCTCAGCCTGCGCGGCTACGCCGAGAGCATGGCCGCCTGGTTTGGCCGCGCCGCCGACCTGCACTATCTGCCCTGGGAAGAGTGGAAGACCACCGTCACGCCCGAAGAAGCCGCCGCCACCTGGGACCACATCGCCCACAGCCCGTGCAGCAGCATCGCCAAGGCCCAGCGGCTGCTGGACTATCGCCCGCGCTACACCTCGCTGCAAGCCGTGCAGGAGTCGGTCACCTGGCTGATCGACCACGACGTGGTTAAGATTTAATGGAAAATACGTGGCGCGCAGAACGCCAGCCTCAACTGCCCGTTGGTATATGACGGCCGAAA
>JAYTFQ010000561.1:0-1542 GCA_043734225.1 Anaerolineales bacterium
GTTTGTTGCTCCGGCCTGCCCGGGCAAGGTGGCAAAAAGGCTCTTGCCGCCTAAAATTTTTCAATTGTGAAGTCACCTGTCCGCCCTTAAACCCAGCAGGGGGAAGGGCCGGGGATGAGGGCGAGCGGCCGGATCCATCAACACTTTTGTGTTTCCACTTAGACCCGCGCTGCCCTAACTAAACCGTATTGATGCTAGACATCACCCGCCGCGCGCAGCGCTTCCACTTCGGACGCGGCATAGCCGAGCTCGCTCAAGATCGCGTCAGTGTGCTCGCCCAGGCGCGGCGGGGGCAGGCGATATTCGGCGGGGGTGTCGGACAGGCGCACCGGGTTGGCCAGCGAGCGAATGGGGCCGGCGGCGGGATGCTCCTGCGAAACAATGTTGCCGCGCGCCAGGTAGTGCGGGTCGGACAGGCTGTCGGCGACGTCATTGATGGGGCCGCAGGGGATCTCGGCGGCTTGCAGGCGCGCCAGCAGCTCGGCTGAGGGCAGCGCCGCCAATTGGCCTTGGAGCAAGTCCACCACCAGCGCGCGATTGGCCAGCCGGGCGGGGTTGGAGGCGAAGCGCGGATCGTCGCGCACCTCGGCCCTCAGCCCCAGCACCTCGCACAACTGCCCCCACTGCCGGTCCGAGCCGACGGCGATAATCACGTCCTTGTCGGCGGAATGAAAAACCTGGTAGGGCACGATGCCGGGATGGGTGTTGCCGATGGGCCGCGGCGGCTGGCCGGTGGCAAAGTAGTCGCCAGCCAGCACGGTGAGGTAGGCGGCCTGCGCTTCGAGCAGGCTGAGATCGAGCATCTGCCCCTGCCCGGTCTGGTCGCGCACGCGCAGCGCGGCCAGCACGCCGATGACGGTGTACAAGCCCGTGGTCATATCGGCGATGGGGATGGGAAAGCGGATGGGGGCCGAGTCGGCGGTGCCGGTGACCGACATCAGCCCGGCCTCGCCCTGGGCCACCAGATCATAGCCGGAGCGGCCGGCGCTGGGGCCGCTGCGGCCATAGCCGGTAATGGAGGCATAGATCAGGCGCGGGAAGGCGGCGCGCAGGCTGGGCGCATCCAGCCCGGCGCGGCGCAGGCTGTCATCGCGCGGGATGTTGCACATGAAGATGTCGGCAGTGGCCAGCAGCCGGCGCATGACAGCCTGTCCAGACTCCGACCGAATATTTAGCGCCAGGCTGCGTTTATTACGATTAGTGGAACAAAAATAGGCGCTCTCGCCGCCGGGCAGCCGCGCCCCCCAGCGCCGGCTTTGGTCGCCGCTGCCGGGCCGCTCAATTTTGATGACGTCCGCGCCCAGATCGCCCATGAGCATGGCGCAATACGGGCCGGCCAGGGCTTCGGTGAGATCGACAACGCGCAAGTTGGAGAGGGGCAGCATGGTCCGCCTGGGTGGGGTGGTGGGCGCAGCGGGCCGCTGCGCGCTGAAATTATACCGGAGGCGGCGCGGCGGCTGTAACTTTATTTGTAACTGCCCAGCCGGGCGGGGCGGACACTGCGCTGTGAACAAAGTAATCAAGGATGTTTTGGCCGAATTG
>JAYTFQ010000562.1:0-1717 GCA_043734225.1 Anaerolineales bacterium
ATTCGGCCGGCATTTTATGACCGGCTGAGCAGATACAAATGGACATAGAAACGCGCGCCGCGCGTTTCTATGTCCACTTCGCGAGAGATCGAAGCACTGGCCAAAGATCGGTGCAAGCCGCGCTCGGCCTGCGTCACATTCGAGCAGGCTCAAAGCGCTATTGCGATGGCCAGCGTCTGCCCGGCGGCGAGGGTCAGCGGCTGGGCAAATTCGAAGCTGGCGGCTCCATTGCTGGCGGCGCCGCCGGTCTCGCTCAAGCGCACGGTCACCGGCTGCCCATCCAGGCTGACCACCGCGCTCGTGGCCGGGCCGGTCACGACCAGCCGCAGGCGGTTGAGCGTCAACTGCCCGTGGGCCAGGAACAGCGTCGCCGCGTGGGTGTTGCCAGCCCGGTCCTGGGTAAACGTGCCCCAGCCGTGCGCGGTCACGAACGGCGCGCGGATCTGGTCAGGGTTCCAGTTGGGGGCAAAGCCCAGGCTGCCGGCCGCCGCGTCATAGTCCAGGCCCAGCGCCGCTTCCAGCACGCTCCAGGCCGCCATGGCGCGCACGTAATGGTCGCCGCACTCGACGTCGTTCCAGGGGTTTTCCTTGCGGCCGTCATGCCGGGCGCGGGCGGCTTCCAGGATGCGCAGCGCCGGGGCCGGCTGGCCTTCGTAGAGCAACAGCGCCGCCACTTCGTATTCCAGCCCGGTCCACACCTCGTCCGAGTATTCGGTCGGCACGGCCGGGCGCCCGCCGCGCGGCCAGGTGCACACCACCAGGCCCGCATCGTCGTCGGCCACAAACACGCGCGGCGCCTGCCGGATGCCGTGGAAATTGTCGCGGAAGTTATGGGCGAAGATGGCGCCGGCGGCCGAGGCCGTGTGCGCGGCCGGCAGCAGGTGCCCCAGCCCCAACTGGTGCGCCCACCACTGGCCCAGCAGGTGATCGCTGTGGCAGCCCAGGCCAAAGTTCTGCTCGGGATGCTGCGCAAAGTCCACGTCCTGCACGTAGTATTCGCCGTTCCACAGCCGCGTGTCCAGCTCGGCCCGGCCGTGTTCGTAGGCGGCGCGGCACTCGGCCGCCAGCGCCGGCTCGTTCATCGGCCCGGCCATGGCGGCAGCAGACAGCAGCGCCGCCAGGTACAGCGTGCCAATGAAGCTGTTCAGGCCGTAGATGGAGATGTCGTAGGTGTTAGGCTGCTCGCCGGTGATGACGCCGGCGCGCTCGGGGTCATGCGCCGTCCACAGGTAATCCAGCGCACGCTTGACACCCGGCCACACCGTCGCCAGCCAGGCCGGGTCGCCGCCGGCGCGGTACTCGCGATAGGTCTTGAGGATGCCGCCCAGCAGGCCATCCAGCGCCGGGCTGTCCGGCCCTTTCAGGCTGTGCTCGGTGGCCCGCGGCAGATAGATCGGCAGCAGCACCCGGTGCGGCAGGTAGCCGCTGGGGTGCTGCTGGATCAGCCACTCGGTCTCGCGCATGGTGCGCTCCAGCGGCGGGAACAAGCGCGCCAGCGTCATCTCATAGTTCCACACGTGCGTGCAGTTCAGCGGGCAGCAACCGCCCACCGGATCGGTGTGCAGAGTCGAGGCGCCGTTGCCGCCCTCAAAACCATAGAAGCGCCCATCTTGGGCCCAGAAACAGGTGGGCGAGCGCATCACGCTCATCTGCGAGGTGACGGCGTCGATCAGCGCCGGCGGCAGGCTGCTGTCGAAGAAGGTGTCGCGCGCCAGGC
>JAYTFQ010000563.1:0-4274 GCA_043734225.1 Anaerolineales bacterium
ATTCGGCCGGCATTTTATGACCGGCTGAGCAGACACATCATTCGCGCAATTTGTGGCTTAGGATATGAGCCGGATGGCGCTGGGCACGATCTCGATCTCGACGTGGCGCACGTTGGCCTCGTAGGGGGCGAACAGCTCGCCGTCGATGTGGATGGGCAAGGCGCGGTCGGAGTCGATGGTGAGCTTAGTGGTGCTGAGCAGGTGCACGTCACGCTCGCCGATTTGGGTGGCGGAGGTGAACTTGGGGATCAGTTGCAGCATGCGCAGTTGGGTAACCTGATCGACGTAGACGAACTCCAGCTTGCCGTCGTCCACTTTGGAGTTGGGCGTGGTCATAAAGCCGCCGCCCTCGCGCGGGCCGTTGCCCACTGTCAGCATCATAATGGTCTGGTCGAGCGTGCCGCCGTCATAGGTGACTTTCATATGCGGCGCGTCAAAGTTCATGGCGATGGTCTGCAGGGTGGCGGTCAGGTACATGAGAAAGCCATGCACCAGGCGCACCTTGCGGCTGCGGATGTTTATGGCGGCGTCGAAGCCGATGCCGGCGGTGTTGTCGAAGTATTCGCTGCGGCCGGCCCCGTCGCGGATGATGGCCACATCCACGGAGCGCTCCTGGCCCTGGAACACCTGGCGCACGGCGGTCTGCATGTTTTCCGTGTCAGCCAGGTGGTTGCCGCCGGCAAAGTCGTTGCCCGAGCCGATGGGCACCATGCCCAGCCGCGGCCGGCGCTCGGCCGGGATGCGCATCAGGCCGTTAATCACCTCGTGCACGGTGCCGTCGCCGCCCAGGGCCACCACGGTGGTGTAGCCCTCGTCGGCGGCCCTGGCGGCGATCTCGGTGGCGTGGGCGGGGTATTCGGTGCCGCGCCAATCGGCGCCGCCCAGCTCGTCGACCATGGCGCGCAGGTCTGAGGCCTTTTGGCCCGACCGGCCGCGGTCGGCCATCGGGTTGAAAATCAGCTCGGTTGGGTGCATGGCAGTCTCCGGAGCGTTGGGCGAGACGTTGAGTATAGTCGTTTTAGCGGGCAGGACAATTGGCGCGGGCCTGGGCATAGGGCTCCTCCTCTGATTGGGCGCGGGATCATGGCGGTATCCTAGCGGCCGGCAAGTGCCAATGGGAGAGGGGCGACTGCCATTAACTGCCAGACATGCGGGCGGTTGTGGCGAGAATCGCCGGCGATGCCCAGCCGGATGACCGAGCGCGAACGGCGCGCTGGCGGCGGCCGGGTGGGTTTCTGGCCCACAGCGGGCCAGATCTTCTCAGGTAAGAGAAGGTCAGGCGCTGGGGGTTGAATACGCCGGCGAAAAATGATATCATGATGTTATATCTGTAATCATGCAGGTGACCTGTGGTCAGAACCCAAATACAACTTAGCGAAAAGCAGGCGAAAGCACTGAAGATCCTGGCTATTCAGCGGCAAGTGAGCGTGGCGGAACTAATCCGGCAGGCGGTGGACGAGCAGTTGCGCGCGGCGGGTCAGGTGGACCCAGCCGAGAGAAAGCGGCGCGCCCTGGCGGCGGCGGGTCGATATCACTCCGGCCTGAAGGACCTGGCCACAAACCACGACCAATATCTAGCCGAGGCCTTCGAGGCGTGAGCACCTTCGTCGACACCTCGGCGCTGCTGGCCGTGCTGGATGCCGGCGATCCCCAAAACGAAGCCGTAACCGTCGTCTGGCGCCAACTCGTCACAGCCGAAACAGAATTAGTGTGCACCAATTACATTCTGGTGGAGGCCCTGGCTCTCATACAGCATCGGCTCGGCCTGGCGGCGGTGAGAACATTCCAAGACGACCTGGCGCCGGTGTTGACCATTGAATGGATCGATGCGCAGCAGCATGCCCGCAGTGTCGCCGCCTTGCTCACTGCCGGCCGCCGGCAGCTGAGTCTGGTGGATTGTTCCAGCTTCGAGACGATGCGGTCCTTGGGCATCAACGAGGCCTTCACACTCGATCGACATTTTGCCGAGCAAGGTTTCAATTGTGTACCTTGAGTGGGTCACCCGAACCAGGCATGATGCAATCCTTGGCCCGCCCGCCGTCCCGCGCCAATTGGCGCGGGACGGCGCTGGGCCTGGCCGCGCTGCCGGACAAGCAGGTGCCGTCCGACGAGCGCGGCGCCTGCGGGCCGTTGCGCGTGACGGCCTGGGATGCGGCCAGCGACGCCGCTTACTGGCGCACGGCGCAATTGCGGTCGCTGGGACTGGGGCGGCTGCCATTGGTCATGTAGGCTTCCGCTCTATTGAAAGGTTTGGTGCATGCTCTCCGCTTCCGACGCTCTGGCCCACCTGGTGGAAGGTAACCGCCGCTTCGCCGCCGGCGCGCCCTTCGCCGCTGGCCGCTCGACAGCTGCCCGCCGACGCCAATTGGCCGCTAGCCAGGCGCCCCACGCCGCCATTCTCGGCTGCTCCGACTCACGCGTCCCGGTCGAGATCATATTCGACCAGGGCCTGGGCGACCTGTTCGTCATCCGAGTCGCCGGCAACATCGTCGCCCCGTCGCTCATCGGCAGCGTTGAGTTTGCCGCCGAGCGCTTTGGCACGCGCCTGATCGTGATCTTGGGCCACTCCAGCTGCGGCGCGGTGCAGGCCACGCTCGAACAACTCCAGCAGCCCGCTGCCGCCCAGTCGCCCAACCTGGCCGCCATCGTGGATCACATTCGGCCGGCCGTGCAGGGCCTGCTGGCAGACGGCCCGCCGCGTGACCCCGCCGTCTTGCTGGCCGAAGCCGTGCGCGCCAACATCCGCGCCTCCGCCCGCCAGTTGCGCCACGGCTCGCCCATCGTCCAACATCTGATTGACAGCGCCGGGCTGCTCGTCGTCGGCGCCGAGTACTCGCTCGAAACCGGACTCGTGGACTTCTTTGATGGTCTGCCCTAACCCGCCTGCGCCGCGTGCAGGCAAAGGTCTTGACGTCACCCTATGACCACTTACAACTTTGATCTGCTCCCCGAGCGCCGCTCCACCAACAGCCACAAGTGGCGCATGTATCCGTCCGAGGTGCTGCCGATGTTCGTGGCGGACATGGATTTTGTCTCGCCCCAGCCTGTTGTCGATGCGCTGCAGGACTTCGTCGGGCGCGGCGTCTTTGGCTACCCGATGAGTGAAAACGAAATGGCCGACAGCCCCGGCCTGCGCGAGGTGGTAGTGGCGCGGCTGGCGCGCAAATATGGCTGGCGGGTGGCGCCCGAGGCGCTGGTGTTCGTGCCAGGCGTGATCGTGGGCTTCAACCTGGCCGCGCACCTGTTCAGCCGGGCGGGCGGCGAGCTGCTGACGCACACGCCCAACTATGGGCCGATCCTATCCGCGGCGGCGCATGCCGGCCTGACCCGCCGCGACGCGCCGCTGGCCCGCGGCGCCGACGGCCGCTATGAGATCGATTGGGAGGCCTTTGAAACGGGCTTCAACCCGGCCACGCGCCTGTTCCTGCTGTGCAACCCGCACAACCCGGTGGGGCGCGTGTATGCCGCCGCCGATGTGGCGCGCCTGGCGGAGGCCTGCCTGCGGCGCGGCGTGCCGATCGTGGCCGATGAGATCCATTCGGACCTGGTCTACCCCGGCCACACGCACGTGCCCATCGCCTCGCTGTCGCCGGAGATCGAGCAGGCCAGCATCACACTGATCGCGCCCAGCAAGACGTTTAACCTGGCCGGCCTGCAGTGCTCGGTGGCCATCATCCCGAATGCCGAGCTGCGCGCGCGTTACATTGGCGCGCGCGCCGGCCTGGTGAATTGGGTGAACGTGCTGGGGCTGGTCGCGGCCGAGGCCGCCTACCGCGACGGCGACGAGTGGCTGGGGCAACTGCTGCCCTACCTGCAAAGCAACCGCGACCTGGTTACGCGCTTTGTGGCCGAGCAGATGCCGGGGGTGCGTGTGTACCCGGCCGAGGCCACCTACCTGGCCTGGCTCGATTGCCGCGCCAGCGGGCTCTCGGCGCCGTGCAAGTGCTTTTTGGACCTGGGGCGGGTGGCGTGCAGCGACGGCGCCGGTTTTGGCCCCGGCGGCGAGGGCTTTGTGCGGCTGAACTTCGGCTGCCCACGGCCGATGCTGGCCGAGGCGCTGGAGCGCATGAAGGGCGCGCTGGCGAGCGAGACCGCGCCCGCGGTTGCGACCCCGGCGGCTGAAGCGAGTGAGCCTTCGGCGGGGACGTTTGCGGAGTGGAGCGGGCTGTAGAAGAAGTGTAATACTGCCTTGAAGAATCTATACGCACCGCGAAGATAATTTAGACGGTGGCGGCGTGCCAAGCAGCCGGGAAGTCGTGGCGATAGTGTAGGGC
>JAYTFQ010000564.1:0-6783 GCA_043734225.1 Anaerolineales bacterium
GCCCGCCGGCGGCCGGGCTGGTGCTGGGTCACAAGCTCCATTACCTGCTGGCGGCATTGGGCCAGGATGGTCTGCGGGCGGCGCTGTGGCCGCGCCTCAGCCCGGCACAACAGCAGCGATTCGAGCAGGCCGAGGCCGGCTACCGCGCCCGCTATGACGGCCTGGACCTGTTCAAGGCTGTGCTGCAGCGCGAGTTGTCGGATGAAATTGAAGGCCCGCTGAGCGAGTTGATCGCCCAGCACGTGGGCGACGAAACCGCCCTTGCGGCTGACTATTACTTGCAGCCGGCGCAGGTGCGCGAGATGACCGCCGGCGGCATGCACTTTGGCGGGCACAGCGTCACCCATCCCTGGTTCGACTTTGTCAGCGCCAAGCGCCAGGACACCGAGATTGCCGCCTCCGCCAAATGTCTGGCCGCCATTGAGCCGGGGCCGTGGCCGTGGGCGTTTGCCTATCCGTATGGCGGGCTCAGTCCCAGCGCGCCCGGCCTGCTGGCCCAACACGGCTTCGCCGCGGCCTTCACCACCCAAACCCGGCTGCGGCATGTCGATCCGTTTTACATTGGCCGGCTGGATGGCGAGGAATTAGCGGCGGTGACGCCCGGAGCGAGCCATGCCTGAAAGTACCCGGCTGCGTTTTGGCATCCTCGGCTGCGGCGGCGCCGCCCTGCCAGTGGCACAGGCGCTGGCGGCCTCGCCCGTGGCCACGCTGGCGGCGGCCTACGACCTCAACCCGGCCCTGACGCGCGATGTGGCCGAGCGCTTCGGCGCGACGGCGCACGACAGCCTGGACGCGCTGCTGGCCGATGGCGGCGTGCAGGCGATGTACATCGCCGTGCCGCACAACCAACTGGCGCCGCTGGCCGCGCAGGTGCTGCGCGCCGGCAAACACGCCCTGGTGGAAAAGCCCCTGGCGCTGAACTTGGCCGAAGCCGAAGCACTGATCGCCCTGGCCGAGGCTAATGGCCTGGGGCTGGGCGTGAACTATGACCTGCGCCAATCGGCCCAGGCCCAGCAGGCCCGCGACCTGGTGCGCGCCGGCGCCATCGGCGAAATCTTCGCCGTGCGCATCCAGACCCTGATTGACAAGCCGGCCAGCTATTGGCAGGCGGGTTACAGCGGGCGCTGGGTCAGCTCGTGGCGCGCCAGCCTGGCCCAGGCCGGCGGCGGGGTAACGCTGATGAACAGCAGCCACCAGTTGGACATCGTGCGCTTCATCACCGGGCTGGAGGTGGCGCGCGTGTCGGGTGAGATCGGCACTCTGGCCACGCCGCCCGAGTTGGCCGGGCTGAAGATGGAAGTGGAAGACACGATCTCGGCCAGCCTGCGCTATAGCAACGGCGCCATCGGCAGCCTGGTGGGCGGCGCGCACCTGGCCGGCCCGGAGAGCGGCGGCGAGGGCATCGCCCTGTACGGCGCGCGCGGGCAGCTCAAACTGCCCAGCTTGTATGGCGACGACCTGGTGCAGCTTTTCCTGCGGCGCGCCTGGGGCCAGCCGGAGCTGGCGGCCAATGAATGGCATCGGCTGCCGCACGCGCCCGCCCATATCTATCAGGGCACAGTGGATGCCTTTGCCCGCGCCGTGCTTGCTGGCGAGGCGCCCTCGCCCAGCGGCCGCGACGCGCGCGAGATCCTGGCCATCGTCCTGGGCCTGTACCAGGCCGCCGCAACGCACACGGCGACAATGATCAAGCCGATGGAGGTGAAGCATGCCTGACATTAATCTGCGCGGGATCATCCCCGCCATCGTGACACCCATGACCGAGGCGGGCGCGTTGGACGTGCCGGCCTTGAAGCGCTATGTGAACTGGCTGGTGGAGCAGGGGCCAGTGGCGCTGGCGGTGAACGTGGACACCGGCGAAGGCCCGCACCTGACCGCCGAGGAGCGCTGCCGCACCCTGGAAACCGTGGCCGAGGCTGCCGCCGGCCGCTGCGGGATCGTGGCCGGCATCGGCGGGCCGTCCACGGCGCAGGCCGTGGCCAATGCCCGCGACGCGCAGTCGGCCGGCGCCGGCGCGCTGCTGGTGTTTCCTATCCCGGCGTTCCTGGGCGCGCCGCTCAATCCGGAAGTGCCCTATCGCTATCACGCCGCCATTGCGGAAGCCGTTGACCTGCCGCTGATTTTGTTTCAGCTCCAGCCCAAGCTGGGCGGCGTGCTGTACGAGACCGAGGTGCTGCACCGGCTCATCTCGATCCCCTCGGCCGTGGCCATCAAGGAAGCCTCGTTCGATGCCCTGCGCTTCATGCAAGTGAAGGCTGATATTGAGACCGCCAGCCGCATGATCTTGCTGCTGACCGGCAACGACAATTTTATTTATGAGAGCTTTGTGCTGGGGGCGGAGGGCGCGCTGCTGGGCTTCAGCACGCTGGGCACGCGCGAGCAGGTGGCCATGTACAACGCGCAGCGCCGGGGCGATACAGCCGCCGCCAGCGCATTGGGCGCCAGGCTGCAAACCCTGGCCAACGTAGTGTTTGCCCCGCCGGTCACCGATTACCGCGCGCGCACGAAAGAGGCGTTGGTGATGTTGGGCGTGCTGGAGAACGCGGTTGTGCGCCCGCCGCTGCTGCCCATCGGCGCGGACGAGCGCCGCGCGCTGCGCGCAGCCCTGCGCCAGGCAGGGCTGCTCATGTAAACCCCTGGCAGCGCGGGGGCGTTCCGACGAGCGCCGCGCCCCTGACGTGGATCATGCAAGCGCTCGGGTAAACGAGAGAGACCCAACCCCCTCTGGAAAAGTGTGGCTGGGCCCCCCAGGTACAAAGCCGAAATGCGTGTTGGCAGGGGCCAGGTCTAGCGCGACCTGCCCTGGCTGCCAGCCGCAGCACATTCCAGTACGCCTGATTGTATCAGGCTGGCGGCTGGCAACAAGCTTCGGCCATGTCTGCCATAGGAGGGCAGGCGGTGCGCAATCTTTCTCGCCCGACACATGTAGGGGAATTATTTGTCAGCCAGTGCAGGAGGAGATACCATGCAAGCCAAGAAACCAATCTGGTTAGGCGCAAGTGTTCTGGCGGCTTTCTTGCTGGCGCAGTGCGCGCCGGCCGCCACCCCGCAGACGATCATCCAGACCCAGGTCGTCACTGCTCCGCCCGTCGTGCAAACGCAGGTGCAGGTGCAGACCCAAATCGTCGTAAATACCCAGGTGGTCGTCAACACCCAGGTGGTGCAGAGCGTGGTCACCGCTACGCCCGCCCCGGCCTCAGGCGTCGTGAAAGTGCTTCTGGTGGGCGGCGTTGATCAGGACACCACCGACCCGGTGACCGGCGCCGCCATCCCCGGCATCCAGCACCTGAAGGACGCTTTCGAAAAAGCCTACCCGAACATCGATATGCAGCTCATCGACATCCCGTTCGGCACCGGCTCCACCAGCTACAGCGCCAAGACCGAGTCGATGGTCCAGGCGCAGGAAGCCTGCGTGTATGACATGCCCGGCGCGCTGGGCTTCGGCCGCCGCGGCTATTTGGAAAACCTCGACCCGTGGATGAAGAATGACCCGACCTTCAAGAACGTCTGGGCCGGTGACACCCTGTCGAAGACGCGCGGCTGGGGCCCCGGCAACCCCGACAATCAGTGGGGCCTGCCGTACGTCGGCGGCAACCGCGTCATCCACTATGACTCGGTGCTCTTCGATCAGTGGAAAGTTGAACCGCTCAGCCTGCATCCCACCCTGGACGAAATCCTGACCAAGGCGGCTAAGATGACCGGCAAGAACCCGGTCACCGGCGAGCAGAACTATGGCTACTGGTTCCAAGGCAAATACACCAACTGGCAGTTCCAGGCCATCGCGCACGCCGAAGGCGCCAACTGGGGCAAGGTGAACGACGACGGCAGCCTGTCGATCAACTGGAACACGCCCGAGTACCTGAAGGGCCTGAAGTGGCTGGCGGCCGCGGCCAAGTTCGCGCCGCCCGGCGCGCTGGCCTCGGACTCCATGCCAGATGGCTTCCTGACCGACAAGAACGTGGTGGCCATCATCCCCGAAGGCGAGCCCGGCTACTACATGGCGAAATTCATCGCCTCCCCCGAACTGCAGAAGCGCTTCCGCACCGTTTACAACCTGGAAGGTCCGGACGGCAAGGGCGGCCTGTTCATCGCCGACCCGGTGACCATGGCGGCCAGTTGCCAGAATAAGCCGGCGGCCTGGGAAGTGATGAAGTGGTTGGCAGGCAGCCCTGAATCGCAAACCTACAACTTTGTCTCCGGCGGCCACCTGCCGGTGATCGCCGATGCCGCCAAACTGATCCCGCAACTGGGGACCCTGCTTGACGCCGACCCCATCCTCAACCAAAACGGTTCGGCCGAACCGCGCTATCCTTGGGCGGGTCTCGAGCCGCGCTTCGACCTGCAGGCGCAGCTTGAAGGCGTGCTGGCCGGCACCACCACACCCGAGAAAGCCCTGGCTACCGCACAGAAGCAAACCGATGACTGGTTGGCTAAGCAGGCAGCCGTCCAGTAACGATCCATCCGTCACAGGTGATGAGCGCGCGGTCTCAACCGCGCGCTCATCACCTTATGTGCGTTGCGCGTGCCTTCTGTTTTTTGCTTTCTGGCCGCTGCGCATGTCCGTCGTCCCGAGGTAGCCATGTTGCGTCAGTTGCGTAAAAGCCTGGTGTGGTACGTCTTCATCGCCCCAACCTTCATCATCTATGCGCTGTTTGTGGCCTATCCCACCTTGCAGACGTTCCGCCTGAGCGTCTTTCGCGAAGTGGCCACTCGGCAGCAGTTCGTCGGGGCCGCGCAGTACCTGCGTCTGCTGACCACGGATATCTTCTACACCTCGCTGCTGAACACCCTTGGGCTGGGCATCGCCTTCCTGGTTCTGGTGGTGCCGCTGTCGCTGGTGCTGGCCACGCTGCTCAACCAACTGCGCGTGGCGCCTAACTTGTTCAAGACCATCTACTTTCTGCCCCAAATCACTTCCACGGTAGCTGTTGCCATTATCTTTGGCTACGTCTTCCAGCCGAGTTGGGGGCTGGTGAACGGCGCCCTGCGCACCCTGGGAGTGGATCCACTGCCGCTGTGGTTGGCCGATCCGCGCGTCAGCCTTACCGGCTCACGCGCCATGGCCACCATCATGGCCGTGTGGACTGCGCTGGGCTACGAGATGCTTATCTTCCTGGCCGGCCTGCAGGCCGTGCCCATTGAACTGCACGACGCGGCCCTGGTCGACGGCGCCAGCCCGCTGCAAGAGTGGTGGCACATCACCATCCCCACCCTGCGCCCGACCGTGATCTTTATCCTGCTGACCGGCAGCATCGATGCCATGTCGCGCTTCTCCGACCTGTGGACCCTGGGCGGGCCGGGCGGCTCGCCGGCGCGCTCGCTGCAAACGGTCGTCATGTACATGTACCAGACCGCCTTTGAAGGCAGCGACTTCAACCTCGCTTCAGCGATTGCCGTGGTCATGTTCGTCATCGTGCTGGTGCTGACCCTGGTGAACTTCCGGCTGTTCCTGCGCCGCGATTTCGCCAGCGCGGATTAGTCAGGGCATTCAAATTGCAGGGGCGTTCAATTGAACCTCCCTGCAAACCCGCCCCGTAAGGAGCCAAGCATGCACGTGGAGACCGGACAGTCCCCGCCCGCCACCGAGCGCGAGCATCCCCTGGCCAACCGGCGTCAGGTAGAGCGCGCCCGCCAGATCATCATCTTGATTGTTCTGGTCATCGGCGCCATCGCTATGATTGCGCCGTTCGAGTGGATGCTGGCGACCTCGCTCTCACGGCTGGCCAATAGCGTCATGCCACGCATCCCGGAGCTCTGGCCGTCGGACCCCAGCCTCTTTAACTACGGCATCTCGATCACCTCTTTGCCGCTGCTGCGCTATTACACCAACAGCCTGATTGTGACCGTCAGCGCCACCCTGGGGCTGCTGCTGTTTAGCTCCATGTCCGGCTATGCCTTTGCCAAGGGCCGTTTCCCAGGCAAATCGGCACTGTTCGTGCTGCTGCTGACCACGTTGATGATCCCATTCGAGATGCGCATGGTGCCGATGTACCTAGAAATGCGCGACCTGCACCTGAACGACAACCTGCTGGCCCTGATCCTGCCTTTCGTGGCCGGCGGTTTTGGTACCTTCCTGATGCGCCAGTATATGACCAGCATCCCCGACGACCTGATCGACGCCGCACGCATGGATGGCGCCAGCGAGTTCACCATCTATTGGACTGTGGTGCTGCCCTTGTGCGGGCCGGTGCTGGCCGCCTTGACCGTGCTCAGCGCCCTGTGGCGCTGGAACGATGTGCTCTGGCCGCTGCTAGTCATCTCGAACAATAAGCTGTATACGGTCACCCTGGGCCTGGCCGTATCCAACCACGCGCCGGGCACCCTCACCGGCATCATCTTAGCCAATACGGCCCTGGCCATCCTGCCCATCGTCGTGCTGTATATCTTCCTGCAGCGCTTTATTGTGCGCGGGATCATGATGTCTGGGCTGAAGGGTTAGGCTGGCGGTGTCTGGCTATCTCGTCGTCCGCGTGGCCCATCGCGGCGCCTCCGGCCTGTGCCCCGAGAACACCCGCCTGGCCTTCGAGCGCGCCATCGCGCTGGGCGTGGACGTCATCGAGTTGGACCTGCACCTGACGCGTGACGGCGAGTTGGCGGTGATCCACGACGACCATTTGGAGCGGACCACCAATGGCGCCGGCCACGTGCGCGACCACACCGCCGCCCAACTGCGCAAGTTGGATGCCGGGCAGGGCCAGCCGGTGCCCATGCTGGGCGAGGTGCTGCGGTTGGCCGAGGCGGCCGGGGTGCGGCTGTGCGTGGAGGCCAAGGGCGAAGACGAGG
>JAYTFQ010000565.1:0-3053 GCA_043734225.1 Anaerolineales bacterium
GTTCGGCCGCGCACGCCAATTCCGCCAAAACATCCTTGATGTCCTGGGTCGCCTTGAAGCGTCGACGGTGTGACGTGGCGTCTGGCCGAGCGGTCCCGAACCGCTGAAGCGCGACTTGAGTATAATCGCCGTAGAGGCTTCCATGACCACTACCGATTGGATCACGCAGGAACTGGACCAGCTCAAGACGCAGGGTCTGTACAACACCATCCGCGTCATCGATTCGCCCCAAGGCGCCTGGCTGACCGTCGACGATCAGCGCGTCCTCAATTTCTGCTCCAACAATTATCTTGGCCTGGCCAATCACCCGCGGCTGTTGTCGGCCGCGCACACCGCGTTGGACGAGTACGGCATCGGCCCCACGGCGGTGCGCTCGATCGCCGGCACCATGAGTCTGCACGTCGAGTTGGAGCGGCGCCTGGCGACCTTCAAGGGCGTCGAGGCCGCCATCAGCTTCCAATCCGGCTTCATGGCCAACCTGGCCACCATCCCGGCGCTGGTGGGCAAGGGCGACGTGATTTTCTCGGATCGTCTGAACCATGCTTCCATCATCGACGGCTGCCGGCTGTCGGGCGCCAAGATTGTCGCCTATGACCACTGCTCGCCAGAGAGCCTGCGCGCCACCATCCAGACCGAACGGGCGGCCGGTTTCCGGCGGGCGCTGATCGTCACCGACGGCGTCTTCAGCATGGACGGCGATGTGGCGCCGCTGGACCAGATCCAGGTCATTGCCGAGGCGGAAGGCATCCTGCTGATGGTGGACGACGCCCACGGCGAGGGCGTGCTGGGCCATGGCGGGCGCGGCATCGTGGACCAGTTTCATCTGCACGGCAAGGTGGACGTGGAGATCGGCACGCTTTCCAAGGCCTTTGGGGTGGTGGGCGGCGTGGTGGCGGGCAACCAGACCATTATTGAGTGGCTGCGGCAGCGCGGCCGGCCGTTCTTGTTTTCGTCGGCCATGACGGTGCCGGATGCCGCGGCCTGCCTGGCCGCCATCGACGTGCTGGAGGCCTCCACCGAGCTGGTGGACCGGTTGTGGGAAAACGCCAAATACTTCAAAGCCGAGATGCAGGCCCTGGGTTTTGACACCGGCCTGAGCACGACGCCTATCACGCCCGTCATGCTGGGCGAGGCGCCGCTGGCACAGAAATTCAGCCGGGCGCTGCTGGCGCACGGGGTGTTTGCCATGGCGATTGGCTTCCCGACTGTGCCGCAGGGTAAGGCCCGCATCCGGGTGATGATTTCGGCCGCGCACAGCCGCGACGATCTCAACCAGGGTCTGCAGGCCTTCGCCGAGGTCGGCAAAGAACTCGGCGTCATTTCATAGATGTTTTGACCGAATGGCAGGCGGTGGCCCGACGCCCCACGGGTTCGGGCCACAGCCTGCCATTCGGCCGGCATATCATCCGACATTCGTCTTTTGTCCTGCGTGTGATTTTCTATGCCTCTCCCTCACTCCCCCCGCAGCCTCGAAGTCCGCGCCTTGGCCCTGATCCTGGCCATCGACCGGGTGCGTGACAGCGCCCACGACGAGCGCGAAATGGCCTCGGCCATTGTGACCACGCTGGCCGACGCGGTGCAGGCCGAGCTGTGCCTGCTGTGTTTGCGTGATGACGACACCGGCGAGTTGGGGGTGCAGGCCCTGATTGACCGGGTGGGCGCCTATGACGACGGCGCGACCGAGGCCGCGCTGCTGGCGCTGGCGCAGCGCGCCGCCGACGCCGCTGGGGCCGAGTTCCTGCGCACGGACGTGGTGCTCAAAGGACAGCCGCTGTCGTTCTGCATTGCCGGTCCGCTGCGAGTGGGCGATGACCGGCTGGGCGCTTTGCTGCTGCTCAACGCCGACCGGCCCTTTGACGAGGACGAGATCACCCTGGTGCAGGATGCGGTCGGCCAGATCGACTCGGCCATGCAGCACAATCGCACCTTGCGCGAGCTGCGCCGGCGGCAGCGCGAGCTGGAGGCGGTGTACCGCATCGACCGCATTCGCGACAGCGTGCCGCAATTTCAGGAGGTGTTGGACTCAGTGCTGGCCGAAGTGGTGGCGGCGCTGCAGGCCGAGGTGGGGTTTTTGATGCTTTACGACCACCTGGGTAACCAGTTGGAGCTGCGCGCCTTGGCCGGCGGCAACCTGTTCAGCGCGGACACCGCCCCGCACCTGATCCGCGCCGCCGGCGATCTGGCGGTGCAGAGCGGGCAGGTGGTCAACCAGAAATACGCCGATGGCCCCATCCGGGTCATGCTGGCCATGCCGCTCATCCTGCGCGACAAGCTGATCGGCGTGCTGGGGGTGGCCAATCCCGATGAGCGCGCGGCCTTCACCCGCAGCGATGTCCAGATGCTGCAGGCCATCGGCAGCCAGATGGACACGGCCATTTTTGAGAGCCTGCAAACCCAGCGCCTGCGGGATGCCTTTGGCCTGTGCGTCGGCCCGCGGGTGATGGAGCGGCTGCTGACGATTGCCGATCGTGACCTGCTGAGCGGTGAGCGGCGGGTGGTGACCACGCTGTTCTCGGACATCCGCGGGTTCACCAACATGTCCGAGCGCATCGCCCCCGAGCAGCTCCAGGCCGTGCTCAACGACCACCTGTCGGCCCTGACCGAGCTGGTGCTCACTTATGAAGGCACGCTGGACAAATACATCGGCGACAGCGTGATGTGCTTCTTCAACGCTCCCGAAAACCAGCCCGATCACGCCGTGCGGGCCGTGCGCCTGGCGCTGGACATGCAGACCGCCCAGCGCGAATTGATCGAACGCTGGCGCGGCCGCCTGCCGCTGCCGCCGATTGGGGTGGGCCTCAGCACCGGCGAGACCATGATGGGCAATTTCGGCTCGCACCGGCGCCTCGAATACACCGCCATCGGCCGCGATGTGAACTTGGCGGCGCGCCTGTGCGGCGCGGCCGAAGGCGATCAGATTCTCATTAGCCAGGCCACCTATAATCTGGTTGAGCCGCACGTGCTGGCCGAACTCCAGCCGCCCATCCACCTCAAAGGCATTGATGGCGATGTGCATTGCTGGAGCGTGAAGCAAATGCGGTAATTGTTGTTTG
>JAYTFQ010000566.1:0-11161 GCA_043734225.1 Anaerolineales bacterium
CATCAAGCTGCCCTCGGAGCCTTATCCCAGCTTTGCTAATGGCCGCGTGCTGATTGCCGACCGCATGCTGGATACGAACCCGTATATCTGGGGCGGTGAATATGGCGCGGGCTGTCTGACGCGCCTGTCGACCGCGGCGCTGCTCAATGTGACAGCCGGCGG
This sequence comes from Anaerolineales bacterium, assembly GCA_043734225.1. Classification (GTDB taxonomy): domain Bacteria; phylum Chloroflexota; class Anaerolineae; order Anaerolineales; family UBA6663; genus JAYTFQ01. The sequence goes on from JAYTFQ010000566.1 coordinate 163, forward strand.
CGGCTCGACCGTGCCGACCTTTATTGTGGAAAGGCGTGACTGATCATGGTAAACCCGTCGTTTAGTATCGGCATTGAGGAAGAATATCAAATCATTGACCCGGTCAACGGGGAACTGAAATCCTATATCACCCAACTGCTCGAGGCCGGCAAGCTGACCATGAAGGAACAGGTGAAAGCCGAGCTGCACCAGTCGATCGTCGAGGTGGGCACCAGCGTGTGCAACACCCCGGCCGAGATCAAGGCCGACATCATTCGGCTGCGGCGCGGGGTGATGGAGCTGGCCGCCCGCAACGGGTTAAAGATCGCGGCAGCCGGCACGCATCCATATTCGTCCTGGGTCACCCAGGACATTACGCCCTACGAGCGCTACGTGGGCGTGCGCGAAGACATGCAAATGCTGGCCCAGCAATTGCTGATCTTTGGCACGCACGTGCATGTCACCATCGAGGATCCCGAATTCTTGATTGATGCCATGAACGTGGTCCGCTATTTTATGCCCCACGTGCTGTGCCTTTCGACCAGCTCGCCCTTCTGGGTTGGCCAGGACACGGGCCTGAAATCGTATCGCAGTATTGTCTTCCGCAACTTTCCGCGCACTGGCATTCCGCCGCATTTCAACTCCTACGCCGATTTTCAACACTATGTGGAAGTCATGGTCAAGACTCACTCGATCCCCGACGGGTCGAAGGTCTGGTTTGATGCCCGGCCCAATCACAATTACCCCACGCTGGAGTTTCGCATTTGCGATGTGTGCACCCGCGTCGATGAGGCTGTCTGCATCGCCGCGATTTTTCAGGCGCTGATCTACAAAATCTGGAAACTGCGGCGCGACAATATGACTTTCCGCATTTATCCATCAGCCCTCATCGAGGAAAATAAGTGGCGGGCAGTGCGCTACGGGCTGGACGGCAAGCTGATCGACTTTGGCAAGCAGGAAGAGAAGCCGGCCCGCGACCTGATCCATGAGATGTTGGAATGGTTCCTGGGCGACGTGTTGGACGAGTTGGGCAGCCGCAAGGAAGTTGAATATGCCTATAAGATCATGGATGGCGGCTCCAGCGCCGACCGGCAGTTGGCGACTTTACGGCGCACGGGCGATCTAAAGGACGTAGTGGCCCAATTGATCACCGAGACGGAAGAAGAAGTCCTGTAATTGGAAATTGGTAACGTGTCATTGAGAACCAGGAGAACGTATGGCTGACTCGAGCGACCTCACATTTTTATGCCTGGCGTCTTACTTCAAGGGCAGCGCCTTCCTGCAGGCCGCCAAGCAGTTGGGCTGCAAGGTCATTTTGATTGCCAAGGACACATTTGCCGACGAAGCCTGGCCGCGCGACAGCCTGGACGAGATCTATTTCATGCCGGACCTCACCCAGCGGCCGGACATTGTGTACGCGGTCAGCTATCTGGCCCGCTCGCACGACATCAGCCAGATCATCGCGCTGGACGATTACGACGTGGAAACGGCCGCGCACCTGCGCGACCACATGCGCCTGCCGGGCATGGGCGAAAGCCTGGCGCGCCATTTCCGTGACAAGCTGGCCATGCGCACCCAGGCGCGTTTGGCCGGGGTGGCCGTGCCAGAGTTCACCGGCGTGTTCAGCTATGACCGGCTGCGCGAGTTCATGGGACGCGTGCTAGCGCCGTGGCTGCTTAAGCCGCGCTCCGAGGCCAGCTCGATGGGCATCAAGAAAGTTAATAGCCCTGACGAGCTGTGGCCGCTGCTGGACAGCCTGGGCGATCAGCAGTCCTTCTTCGTGCTGGAGCAGTTCGTGCCCGGCGACGTCTTCCATGTGGACGGGCTGGTGAACAACGGCGAAGTGCTGTTTATGGCTGCCCATCAATACGGCCGGCCGCCGTGGAACGTCTATCATGAGGGCGGCATCTTTCTGACGCGCAGCCTGGATCGCAACTCGGCTGAGGCCCAGGCGCTGTTTGCGCTCAACCGCCAGGTGCAGAGCGCGCTGGGCATGCGCCGCGGCGCGACACACACCGAGTACATCCGAGCGCAGGCCGACGGGAAGCTGTATTTTCTGGAGACCGCTGCGCGGGTGGGCGGCGCGAACATCGCCGAGGCGGTCGACTACGCCACTGGCATCAACCTGTGGGCGGAGTGGGCGAGCATCGAGACGACCAATTTGCGCGGCCAGCCCTACGAGCTGCCGGCCGTGCGCGAGGGCTACTCCGGGGTTATTAATTGCCTGGCGCGCCAGGAATGGCCCGATTTGAGCGGTTATAACGACGCTGAGATCGTCTGGCGAATGGCCAAGAAGAATCATGCCGGGATGATTGTCGCCTCGCCCGATGCGGCCCGGGTCGAGACGCTTTTGAACGAGTACGGCGCGCGCTTTGCTCAGGACTTCCTGGCCGTGCTGCCCCCGCGCGACAAACCAGGCTGACGGCCCGACCACGCCTGCTTCAGACACCTATGCCGCCGATACCTTACGAAGTCGTAGACGTTTTCACCGACACCCGCTTCGGCGGTAACCCGCTGGCCGTCATCCCCGACGCGCGCGGGCTGGACGCGGCGCAGATGCAGCGCATCGCGGCTGAATTCCGCTTTTCCGAGAGCACCTTTGTTTTCCCGCCCGCCGAGCCGAGCCATACGGCACAGGTACGCATCTTCACGCCCGTGGCCGAGGTGCCGTTTGCCGGACATCCTAACGTGGGCACGGCCTATGTGCTGGCCCGCGGCGCCTCGGTGTTTGGCCGGGCCATTGGCGCGGAGATGTGGTTTGAAGAGCGCGCTGGCCTCGTATCCGTCAATGTGGAGCGCCGCGCTGGTTTTGTGATCGGCGCCAGCATTACGGCCCCGCGCCCGTTGGAGATTGGGCGGGATGTTCCGGTGGGCCTGGTCGCGGCCTGCGCCTCTCTGACCCCCACCGATATTGAGCTTGAGTCTCACCCGCCGTTGGTGTTGTCGGTGGGCTTGCCGTTCGTTTTTGCCGAGCTGTCCAGCCGCGCGGCGCTGGCGCGCGCCCGGCCCAACCGTGAGCGCTTCGTGGATGCCGATGCCGCCGTGCCGCTTCCGGACGGCGGCTTTGCCTTGTTCTTGTACGTGCCCGAGCCAGGTGAAAACTGGCGCCTGAGCGCACGCATGTTTGCCCCGCTGGATAATGTGCCAGAAGACCCGGCCACGGGCAGTGCGGCGGCCGCGCTGGCGGCCTATCTGGTTTCGCGCCTGCCCAAGACTGATGGGGAAGTGAGGCTGCTGATCGAGCAGGGCGTGGATATGGGGCGGCCCAGCCGACTGCAACTGGCGGTACGCAAGGTCCAGGGACAGGTGCAGCGGGTGTCCGTGGGCGGCGCTTGCGTGCCGGTGATGCGCGGCGAGTTGACGTTGTAAAGGAGCTGTAGCGTATGTCAAAGGAGCGTCAGGTCAAAATCGAAACGTATGGCGCGGCTTACGATGAACTGACCGCCGCCATTGCGCATTTCCCGCGGGATATGTGGCAGTACCACTCGCCGGTGGAGCTGTGGACCATCCACGAAGTGCTGGTGCATATCACCGACAGCGAGGCCAACAGTTTCATCCGGCTGCGGCGTCTGATCGCCGAGCCGGGGTTGGCGGTGATGGCCTACGACGAGAATGCCTGGGCCCAATGGTTGGACTATCACGCCCAGAGCCCCGACGATGCCGTGGCACTTTTTCGCTGGCTGCGGCATAACAGCTATCAACTGGTCAAATCGCTGCCCGAGGCCACCTGGACCCATACCATTCAACATCCAGAAAATGGTCCGATGACCCTGGATGATTGGTTGGAAGTATACGCCCGCCACATCACCGATCACCTGGCGCAGATGGCGCGCATTCACGCTGAGTGGCAAAGCCAACGCGGCGGCCAGCACAGCCCGGCCCGTTGACCGGCCGGATCCGGATCGAGGCCGCTATGCCAACATACGACATTCATCCGCTGGACCTGCATTTCATGGGCCATCCCCAAACCATCGCCTCGTTCCTAGTTGTCGGTCCGGTCGGCCCAGTGCTGATCGAAAGCGGACCGGGCTCCACAATTGGCGCGCTGCAGGCGGGGCTAGAGTCGCATGGGCTTGTGCCGGAAGACATCCGCGATGTGCTGCTGACCCACATCCATCTAGACCACGCTGGGGCAGCCGGCTGGCTGGCCCAGCGTGGCGCCACCATTCATGTGCACCAGGCGGGCGCGCCGCATCTGGCCCAGCCCGAGCGGCTGCTGACCAGCGCCCGGCGCATCTATGGCGAGCGGATGGACACGCTGTGGGGGGAGTTCCTGCCGGTGCCCCAGGCGCAGTTGCGCCCGCTGCGCGACGGCGAGGTGGTGCGAGCGGGCGGGCTGGAATTCACCGCGCTCGATACGCCCGGCCATGCCGGGCATCATATGGTCTACCAATTGGGAGAGATTGGTTTTGCCGGCGACCTGGGCGGGGTGCGGCGTCCTGGTCTGCGGCACGTGCGCGTGCCCGCGCCGCCGCCGGAATTTGACCGGGAGGCCTGGCTGGCTAGCCTGGAGCGTGTGCGTGCGCGGAGTTTAGCCCGGCTGTATTTGACACATTACGGCCCGGTGGACGATGTGGATGAGCACCTGCGGCGGGTGGCTGAGCTGGTGGCTGAATACGCCGGGCGGGTGGGTGACGCCCTATCGCGTGGATTGGAACGCGACGCGATCCTGGCCGAGTTTGGCGCTTGGGAACAGGGGCGCCTGGTGGCAGAAGGCGTGCCGCCCGAGCAGTGGCCGGTGTATGCCGATATCGGCCCGGTGAGCATGAGCGTGGACGGGCTAATCCGCTATTGGCAGAAACGGGCCAAGGGGCCGGTCGGCGCCTGAGGGGCAGCAAACAGGCCTTCAGGCTAGGGCCGGAGGACCTATCCCCCCGTCCCTCTTCCCTTAACGGGAAGGGGGTGCCCCTAAGCCACACCAGTGCGGCAAGAATTACTAGACTGAAATGAGGACGGCAGTACGAAAAGCTGTCTGGCCTAATTATTCTCGGCGGCGGTAGCCAAGGCGCTGGACGTCATTTTCATTCTTGCGCCAGTTGGGGCGGACCTTGACGTGCAGCTCCAGGAATACCGGGTAATCCAACAGGCGTTCAATTTCCTGGCGGGCGGCTGACCCGATTTTTTTGAGCATGGCGCCGCCACGGCCAATGACGATCCCCTTGTGCGACTCGCGCTCCACGTAGACCGTGGCGGTGATGTAGGCGCCTTTGTCCCCGCGCTCTTTGAATTCGTCCACTTCCACGGCGATGCCGTGCGGCACTTCCTCGGCCAGGGCGTTTAGGGCCGCTTCGCGCACAAACTCGGCCGCCAGGTCGCGCACCTGGGTTTGGGTCACTTCGTCTTCAGGGTAGAGCGGCGGGCCAGGGGGCAGGGCGGCAATCAGCAGCGCCAGCAACTCCGGCAGGTTATCGCCGCGGGTGGCGGATATCAGCAGCCACTCGGCGCCGGGGGCGAACGCGCGATAGGCAGTGCTGTGCGGCAGGATGTCTTCCGGTTTCAGTTGGTCCGTTTTGTTGAGCGCCAGGACCACACGGGCCGGCTCAGCCCGGCCAGCGATCAGGGCGGCCAGGCGCTCGTCGCCGGGGCCAGGCGGCGCAGACACATCCACGATGAACAAAATGGCATCGGCATCGGCCAGCGCGCGCGTGGCGGCGTCGACCATGTACTCGCCCAGCGGGTTGCGCGGTTCATGCATGCCGGGCGTGTCCACAAAGATCACCTGGGCGTCTGGCTGGCTGAGTATGCCGAGCTGGGTGTGGCGGGTGGTCTGCGGCTTGTTAGAGGTGATGGCGATCTTCTGCCCCAGGTAGCCGTTCATCAGGGTGGACTTGCCCACATTCGGCCGGCCGACGACGGCCACAAAGCCGGAGCGGTGGGGCGTCTCGGGCGGGGCGTCAGCGGCAGCGTGCGTGGGCAGCGCGGGGTCGATGGCGCCTGGGTCGGGAGCAGGGGCCGCGGGTTCGAGGTCAGTCATGCGCGGTCCGCGGCCAACCGATAGACGAAGGACGAATGACGAAGGACGAAAATGAGCAAGGCGTTTAACCGGCTTTCGGTTTTTCGTGGGTGGCCACGACGATGATGCTGATGCCGCCGCGGGCCTTGAAGGCGCCGGTGACTTCCAGCCAATACGGGTCGAGAGCGGCGGCCAGGTCGTCGCAGATGGTGTTGACGACGTGCTCTTGAAACACGCCTTCGTTGCGGTAGGACCAATAGTAGAGCTTGAGCGATTTGGTTTCGACGATGCGCTTGTCGGGAATGTACTTGACGGTGATAGTGGCAAAATCCGGCTGATGGGTGGCCGGGCAAATGCAGGTGAACTCGTCGCTGGTCAGGGTAACGGTATAGCGCCGGCCGGGATTGTGATTGGGAAAGGTTTCCAGCTTGCGGCTGGGCTCGGCGTTGTGACCCAAAAGGGTCAATTCAGCCAGATCGGTTTCAGTCGTTGGCATCGGTTAAGGCTGGCTGTCCCGCCGCCTGGAGGCTGCCGATCAGGTTGATTTTGGCCGGCAGCCGCTGGGGCAGGCCCTTCACGGTGCGCACTTTGTCCCACAGGCGGCAGAAGGAGCAGTCGCCGGGCGCGCTGGTGGGCTGGCCGCAGCGCTCGCAGGCGTGCAGGTCGGGCTCAGAGGCTTTGACGGAGAACAGGCCTTCGTCCTTGGCCTGCAAGAAGCTGAGATAGAACTGGAGCTTGGCGCCGGGGCGCTTCTCCTCCATCTGGTTCAGGACTTCCTTGTGGCCGATGGTGGTCGAGCCGATGGCGTGTGGGCACTCGTCATAAACGTAATCGATGCCGCGCACGATGGCATAGGCCGCCATCTCGCGCTCGTAGACGCGGCAGAGCGGCTTGACCTTGCGCGCCAGGCCCGGCCGCGAGGCCAGCAGCACCGGCGCCTGGCGCACCAGGTAGCCGCCGGCCCAAGTGAGCGTGTTCTGAAATAAGACCGCGGCCTCGTCGTCCAGGTTGTGGCCGGTGGCCAGCACGTTATACCCACCGTCGTGGGCGACGCGGTTCATGATGTAGCGCTTGTTCAGGCCGCAGACGGAGCACGGTTTGCCGTGGCCACGGTTGCTGATGACGGCCAGCTCGGGGATGGTGGCGCCGTAGGTCTGCTCCACTTCCACCACGTGCAGCTTGAGGCCGCGGGAGGTGGCGAATTGCTCGGCGAAGGCATGCGACTGGTCGGAATAACCAAAGCCGCCGTCGATGCCCAGACCGATATACAGCCCGTCGGCCTGGTAGCCCAGCCGGTTGAGAATGTCCCACAGGCCGAGCGAATCCTTGCCTCCGGAGACGGCGACCAGGATCTTGTCGGCGCGGGTGAACATATCGTACTTCTCGATGAAGCGCTGCACCTGCTCAGGCAGCCACTCGAGATAGTGCTCGCCGCACAGCGCCAGTTTGTGCTGGCGCATGTTGATGACCGCGGTTTCACCGCATTTTCGGCACTTCATGCCGCACCGCCCGAAATGACCGCGACCAGCTTCACCTGCATGCCCTCGCGCAGGACGGTGTCGTCCGTGAGCAGCTTGCCATCTACAACGGCCAACACCGTCTCCGGCGGCAAACCGATCTTGCGCACGGCATCCCGGATGGTGCTGCCTGGGTTGGCGTCATGTTCTTTACCGCGATAGACTAACTTTACCGGCATTTATAGCTCCTTGAGGGCCATTCTACCGCTTGAAAGGGTATCCGTAAACCCAAACAGGCTGAGACAGCCCCGGCCGGCAGGAACAATTGACATTTCCTGCCACGAAGCAGGCTGAAAGGGCGAAGAATGGTTGAGCGTGACCGGGTATATTTATCAGCGCCCGAATTGGTCGTTGCGGGCGTCATTCACGCCGGCCGGATAGGCAGCGCACCAAGGGCGAAGCCGGGATGGCCAGTCTTACCGCTACCTGTAATAAAGCGGTCCCCTTCGGGAGCGGCGGAAACCGGTAAATGAAGCGGCGCGCGACATAATGCAATTTGCCAGCGCCCAAGCGTGTGGGTATCTGTTTTCCTCTGGCAGTAGTGGCAGTAGTGGCTTTTCGGCCAGAAAACGCAAAATGCAGTGGCAGCGGCTGCCAGAGGCAGTGACGGACATAAAGTTCCGGTGCCAACTTATTCATCTGCGCCGCCGGCGACCAACTGACAGCGAACGTGACGGCCAGCGCCCTGCCGGGGCTACCGGCTGGGCAGGCCCGGGCCTTTTGTTATTATGCAGGGACGCAGCGCATCGCGATGCGCACACACGCCAACATGGCCGACACTCTGATATCTGGTCAGCGACCCATTGGGCTCGACCACCGTTCCCCGTAGGGAAACTGGCTGGCGGCGGAAGTTGGTTCTACCGTCGAGCTCGGGGTGGTGCAGCGATGGCGGCGGCTCACGCCTGCATCAAATTGTCCAGATCATCGAAGGTCAGGTGCCAGTCGGCGCGGCCGGTGGCCAACAGGCGTTGGATGATGGCGGCGCCCAAGGCGCCGAAGATGCCAGGCGCCATGCGGTAAAAGCGCACACCGCGGGCATAAACGACCAGGTCCGCGGGTGGCTCGGTGGGGGTCACGGCAAAACCGTCCGGCACGGCCAGCGCTTCAATCGCCAGGTCCAGCCGCTGCACCGGGCCAGCGGGTGTGGCCGAGGCGTATAGCGCCAGCACGGCCAGGTCCAGCTCCTTCAGCCGGGCCTGAGCGCGCTCGCCCGTGCCCAGCCGGCCAAGGGCGTCAGCGCGCGGGTAAACGCCGCCCACCGTCTCAATCCAATCGACGGCCTCCTGGCCATGGTAGTGCTGGCCGCGATCGTCGATGGCTTCGTCCGGCAGCAGATAGTCTCGGCTGCCGACGAGGCGATAGGCCGGGTGGATGTATAGCGGCGGCCCGAATAGCGGCAGGTTGAGCGCGGGCGCGTCTGGGCCGTAGGCCAAGACCAGTTTTTGCCCGAAGGGCATGGCCAGTCCATCAAAGGTAATAGGCATATCGATCAAATGGAAAGGGCCGGTTTGCACCGGCCCCTTGGAAAACGCGCGGACACGCAGGTCCGACAGTGGGCGGCCACGTAGGTCCGCGCCAACGGGCCGAAGGGCGGGCGGACACACAGGTCCGCCCCAACGCAGGTCCGCCCCAACGGGCCGAACGGCGGGCGGACACACAGGTCCGCCCCAACAAAGGACGTTACAGCTTGAGGGCGCCCATGGTTTCGCGGATGATCTTGACCGATTTGTCCGCCATGGCTTTTTCTTCGTCGGTCAGGGTGAACTCGATGATCTGCTCTACGCCGCCTGCGCCGAGCTTGCACGGCACACCAAAGCAGATGTCGTTCAGGCCATATTCGCCTTGCAGGTATTGCGAGCAGGGCACGATCAGTTTGGAATCGAGCAGCACGGCTTCGGCCATCTTGGCCAGCGCGGCGCCGGGCGCGTAGTAAGCGGAGGTGCCCAGCAGGTTGACGATCTCGCCGCCGCCCTTGCGGGTGCGGTCGATGATCTTGGCCAGCGCCTCAGGGGCCAGCCACTCGCTCAACGGCCGGCCAAACACGGTGGAGTAGCGCGTGAGCGGCACCATTTCGTCGCCGTGGCCGCCCAGCACCGTGGTCTGCACGTTTTCAATGGAGACGTCCAGCGCCTGGGCCACGAAGGCGGCCATGCGGGCCGAGTCCAGGATGCCGGCCTGGCCGATGACGCGGTTGCGCGGCAGGCCGGAGTGCTTGGTGGCCAGGTAGGTCATCGTGTCCAGCGGATTGGTGACGACAATGTATATGGCATCGGGCGAGAGGGGGATGGCCCTGTCGAGCACGTCAACGATCACCTGCTGGTTGGCGCCCACCAGGTCTTCGCGGCTCATGCCGGGCTTGCGCGGCAGCCCGCCGGTGATGATGACGATGTCCGATTTTTCGGTGCCTTCATACGAGCCGTCGGAGTTGCCCTTGATGCGGACGTTGAAGCCTTCAATCGGGCCCGTTTGCATCAGATCCAGCCCCTTGCCCACCGGCATGGTTTTGGCGAGAGGAATGTCGACTAGCACCAGGTCGGCGATCCCGCGCTTGGCCAGCCACAGGGCGCACGACGCGCCCACGTTGCCGACGCCTACAATGGTCACTTTACTTCGCATGTGAGTCTCCGCGGGAATAGTTGAGGAAGGGTGTTTGGAATCTTGGCGGGGTACCCAACGCGCTCCGTCGAGCAAATTCTATCACATTGGTCTCAGGCCGATAGTGAGGTTGGTCACGCCACCAGGCTGCTTTCTGTCTGGTTTTCACCGGCGCGCATGGCTTGGAAGGCTGCAATCGCCACCTCGAGCATTTGATCGTCCGGCTGGCGAGTGGTGAGCTTTTGCAGCGCCAGGTTGGGGGCAATCAAGATCCGCACCAGGGCATTGTCCAGGTGGCGGGACATGACCCGGGTGTACTCAAAGGCGATGCCAGCTATAAGGGGGATGAGGACTACGCGCGAGCCCAGCCGCGCCCACCAGGGCAGGGGGCCCAGCAAGGCAAACAGCACGACCGAAAAGACGACCACGGTCAACAGAAAGGCCGTGCCGCAGCGCGGGTGTTCCAGAGGAAAGCGCGCCACCGAGCGCGGAGTGAGCTCGGCGCCGGCTTCGTAAGCGTGGATGGTTTTGTGTTCGGCGCCGTGATAGCCAAACAGGCGCTTGACGTCGGGCAACAGCCCGATGAGCCCCAAATAGCCGACGACCAGACCCAGCCGCAACAGGCCTTCCAGCAGGTTGCTCCAAAAGGCGCCCAGGTGCAGCCAGCGCTCGCCGAACTGGGCCAGCCCGGCCGGCGCCAAGAGGAACAGACTTAGGCCAAAAACCAGCGACACCGCCATGGTGCCCCAGGCGACCGGCCCCTCAAAAGCGGTTTCTTGCCCGATGGCGACGCTGGCGGAATAGGACAGGCTTTGCCAGCCCAGGCCCAGCGCATCCCAAATACCGAGCACGCCGCGTAAAAACGGCAGCCGGCTGAGGCGGCCGCGATACAGCCGCCCTAACGGGCGCGTGTGCACCACAATACACTGGTCGGGGGCGCGCACCGCCACGGCCA
>JAYTFQ010000567.1:0-3741 GCA_043734225.1 Anaerolineales bacterium
AGCTTGATGCCCACCGTGGCGGCCGGCAGGGTCACGGCTTCGGAAATGGCCGGGATGAAGGGCGCCACCGAAATGGGCTCAGGATGGATGCCCAGCAGCAAATGCAGCATGGTGGCGTTGCCCACAACCACTGCCTCATACATCTGATCCAGCCGCACCCCGCAGGTATCGCTCAGTTCTTGCACCAGTCCATTGATCGTCGACAGGATACGCTCGGTTAATTGCGCCAGGCCGTCCGGCTCCATCATGGTATGGCTGGCGCGCGAGATGACGTCGGCGCCAAAGCTGGCCTGGCTGTTCAGCGTGGACTTCACGGCCTCCACCGCCCCGGTCTTCAGGTTGACAATCGCGCCGACCACCGTGGTGGTGCCGATGTCAACAGCCAGCCCGTACGACCAACTGCTGGTGTCGCCCGGTTCGATGGCGATCAACTCGTCGCCTACAATCACGGCCGTCACGTCAAAGTCGTTGGCGCGCAGGACTATCGGCAGCGCCCGCCACACGCCGGGATCCACTTTCACTTCGTAGCTCTCGTCGCGCAGCGCCGCAGTCAGGCGCACCAGGTCGCTGCGCTGGTCTTCCAGGGTCGGTTCCACCAGCTTCAAATGCACCTTGGCGACATTGGGATCGAGTATGACGTGCTGGCCATAGCCCAACAGCGCGGCCTTGGGCGAAGTCATCAGCCGCGGCACTTCGGCCACGCACTCGGCGTGCACGGCCGTGCGGCACGACAGCCGCCAGCCGGCTTCCAACTCGGCGGTCGAGAGATACTTATGATCGGCGTCGCTCACGCCATCCAGGCCGGACAGCAGGCGCACCTTGCACTTGCCGCAGGTGCCGCGGCCGCCGCAGGTGCTATCGATGGGCAGGCCGGCCCAATTGGCGGCATTAAAGACGGTCGTGCCTTCCGGGGCGTGGGTGATGATATTTTGAGGCAGAAATGTAACGCTGTATTTCACGGGGTCTCAGTTCTCGCTCGCCGGCGGCGAAAGTCGGCGATCCAGCCGACGGCATAAGCGTCATGGCCCAGCAAGACATCACTGGCCAGCACTGCCTGCCGGATAAGGGAATTGGTGGGGTCGGTAATGGCCGCCGTCAGGCCGCAGACCATGGCCATCGACAGATAGGCGGCATTCAGGGGCGAACGCTCGGGCAGTCCAAACGAGGTGTTGCTGGCGCCGCAGACCATATTCAGGCCCAGCTCGTCGCGGATCAGCCGCATTGTGCGCAGCGTCACCTGCACCGCTTCCGGGTCGGCGGCAATCGTCAGCGCCAGCGGATCGATGAGCACGTCCTCCGGCGGAATGCCGTGATCCTGCGCGCGCCGCAAGATCTTGCGCGCCACACCCAGGCGGTATTCTGGCTCGCTGGAAATACCGGTCTCATCGTTGGCCATGCCGATGACCGCCGCGCCATACTTTTTGACCAGCGGCAGCACCAGTTCCAGCCGCTCGTCTTCGCCGGTCACTGAATTCACGAGTGCCTTGCCCTGGTAAGCCGCCAGCCCGGCAGCCAGGGCATCAACGATGGACGAGTCCAGGCACAGCGGCACGTCCGTCACTTCACCGACCGCCTGAATGGCACTGACCAGCAGCGCCGGCTCGTCGGCGATGGGCACCCCAGCATTGATATCCAGCATGTGCGCGCCCGCTGCGACCTGGGTGGCCGCGTCGCGCCGGACGCGCGAAAAATCGCCAGCCGCCATCTCCGCGCCCAGCTTCTTGCGGCCACTGGGATTAATGCGCTCGCCAATCATGACGAACGGGAGGCCAGAGCCGATGGTGATGGACTTGGTGTGCGAGTGAAGGGTGGTTTCCATGAGCGTGTATGGGAGTGTGGGGGTATGGGAGTGTGGGTGCGCGTGAGATTTTTCACTCACTCCCGTACTCCCACACTCCCATACTCCTTTATTCTTCCGCGGCGCTCATCATCTTTTCCACCGCGGCCACGGCATCGGCCAGGGCGCCACCGGGGGCGTCACCGGCAGCGCCAATCAGCTCTTTGGCCTTGCGGGCCGTGGCGCTGGCATCCGGGCAATAGGCATCGGCACCCGAGATTTCGGCGTAGTGGGCGGTGACCGGCGCGCCGCCGGCCATGACCTTCACGGTGTCGCGCAGGCCGGCTTTCTTGAGCGCCTCCACATTCACCTTGATCATGGGCATGGTGGTGGTCAGGAAGGCCGAGAAACCGACGATATCCGGCTTGTGCTGCTGGACGGCGGCGACAAATTTTTCAGGCGGCGTGTTGACGCCCAAATCGATGACCTCAAAGCCGGCGCCTTCGAGCATGATATTGCACAGGTTCTTGCCGATGTCGTGCACGTCGCCCTTAACGGTGCCCATCACCACCTTGCCCAGCGTCTTTTCGCCGGCGGCGGCCAGCAGCGGCCGCAGCAGGTTCAGCGCGGCTTGCATGGCGCGCGCCGACATAAGCATCTCGGGCACAAAGAAATCGCCGATCTCAAAGCGCCGTCCCACTTCCTGCAATGATGGCAGCAAGGCTTGATACAGCATGGCCACCGGGTCCATCTTTTGATCCAACCCGGTCTGGGTCAGGTTCTTGACGTCTGGAGCCTTGCCCAGGATCGTAAGGTCGTACAAACCCTTGAGGATTTCTTCGTCGGTCATGTTAGCTCCTGAGTTGCTATTCCTGGTGGTAGCCCATGCGCTGCGATACACGCTGGCCAAATTCACGGGTGGTCTGGCCCAGCTGGGGGACGCGCTCGGCCGTCACGCGATAGGCCGGGCCGGAAACGCTGATGGCGGCCACGACGGCGCCCTCGGCATTCAAAATGGGCGCCGCAATGGCGTTCAGGCCCTCTTCAATTTCACCGAGGGCCGTGGCATAACCCTGCTGGCGCACCAGTTCCAAAGCCGCCCGCAACGCGTCGCAGCGGGTAATCGTCAGGGGTGTATAGGCCGCCAAAGGCACGGCGGTCAGCCGCTCCGCGTCAGCCGTGGGCAAAAAAGCCAACAGGGCCTTGCCATTGGCCACGCAGTGCAGCGGCGTGCGACGCCCAACCCAATTGCCGATCCGCACCAGGTGCGGGCCCGACACTTGATCGACGTTGTTGACTTCGTCGCCATCCAGCACGGCCAGGTTGGCAGTCTCGCGAGTGAGCGCGGCCAGTTCCACCAAAAACGGCCGCGCCGCCTCGCGCACATCGTACAAGTGCTCGGCGTGCCCGGCCAGCCGGGCAATCTCCGGCCCGAGACGGTACTTTTCAGTGCCCGGCGCCCGTTCAAGCAGGCCTTCGCTCTCCAGGGTGGCCAGCAGCCGCGAGACGGTGCTCTTGTGCAGGCTTAGCCGGCGGCCGAGCTCGCTGACGCCCAACTCCGGCGAGCCATTGCCAAAGGCGCGCAACAAAGACGCGGCCCGCCGCACCGATTGGATGCCGCTGTCGCGTGGTTCTACATGTTCTTTAGGGGTCAGGATTGAGTGTTGCACGATGCGGAACCTAAACCGTATTGTGCAACATGCTAGGGTCTAAGTGGCGATTTGTCAAGTGAAGTGTCCTGCGGGGTTGCCGTAATACTCAGCTAGGGCCCGACCCGTAGCGCTGACATTCTAGGAAACCCGAGAAATCAAGGTTGTTTTGTAACTGCCCAGCCGGGCGGCGCGGACCTTTCAATGTAACCATGGAAATCAAGGATCTTGGGGCCGAATTGGATGCCGCGGCCAGACGATTGTCTGGCCGCGGCATCCAATGCGGCCGGCATTTTATGCCAGGCTGAATAGATA
>JAYTFQ010000568.1:0-5499 GCA_043734225.1 Anaerolineales bacterium
GGCCGTCGTCGAAGGTCAGCAGGGTGGCGTCCGGCGAGAGCGGCTGCCCGTCCACCACGGCGGCGCGCACCTCGCGCCAACTGACCATGTGGTTGTGCCGGGCCATCTCGTCCAACTGCGCGGCGAAACGCGCCACGGGCAAGCCGGGGATGCCGCTGCCGGCCTCGGCCGCGTCACCAGGGTCGCGCACGTAGTGATACATCCACACGTTCATTTCCAGAGGCCCGCCGGCCATGGCGCTCACCGTTCCATCCTGAATTCCACCCGGCTGCGCTGGTGCTGCTCCGCCCACTCGCGCACCAGCGCGCCGGGCAGCCGGTTGCCGCCGCAGCGGTCGCTGACGTCCTGCCAACTGCCATCCGGGCAGCGCAGCGCGGTGGCGCGGGCCGTCCCGCCCAGCCAGGCTTCGGCCAGGCTCAATCCGGCATCGGTGGTGCCGCTGACGACGCCCTCGATCCGCGCCAGGCTCAGGCTGGCCGGCGCCTCGGACTGCGCCAGGCCGCCGGCCTCCAGCACGCCCACCCCGGCCAGGCGGTCCTGGCTGGCGCTCACGGCCGCGTGGCGGATGGCGGGGCCAGTAAAGGTAACGCCAGCCACGGTAACGCTCGCGGGCAGTTGATCGGCGACGGCGACGAAAGCCTGCCCGCCATCCGGCAGGGCCACCTGGAACGCCTCGCCGGCCAGCGCCGTGACCGTGATGCCGGCAAACTCGGCGGCCGGGTCGAAGGGCGCTGGGCGCACCAGGCTGATCGAGGCCAGCATCCGGCGCGCCACGCCCGGCTGCGTCTCAAAAATCACGGGCTGTTCGGCGTATGGATAGGCCAGGTTGATGTTCGAGTGGCCGAGGAAGGGCCGGCTGGACCATTGACCGTCATAGCCCAGCAGCCGCTGAATGCCGACCGCGCGGCCCTCGGCCTCGGCATACTCCCATCCGGCGTCTGGGTCCGAGCGGCGCAGAATGCCGGCGGCCTGCTCGCAGCCCAGCGCGCCGGGGGCCTCAAAGGCGCGCACCGTAAAGCTGGGGCGGATGACGGCCAGCCGGATCTGGCGGTCGCCGGCCAGCAGCACCGCCGCCCACACGGCTTGCAGCTCGTCGTCCAGATATTCGTCAAAGCAGCACCACATCAGCCCAGGCGCCACGCCGCCGCGCCGGGTGTGCAGCCGGTGGCCGAAGTGCCGACCGTCGTTGGTCAAGGCCAGCATGGCATCCGGCGCGAAGTTGTGAGGCTGGCGCGGGTTGCCGGCCGGCAGCACATTGAAGGGCAAGTGCGAGCTGTAGACCAGCTTGCCGTACTTGGCGGTGTAGTTGTGGCCGGGCGCGTCGTGCTCCTGCCCGCTGCGGCTGTTGAGCAGAAGCACCTGGCCGGTGGCGCGCCGGCCGCTGAGGGCAAAGCCCGGCGCCGGCAGGGCCAGGTCGAAATCGCCAATCTCCACCGGCAGCGGCGCCTCGGGCGCGGTCCAAAACGGATCGTCGGCGGCGAAGGAGAGCGCGAACAGGCCGTGGCAGCACCAATAGACCGAGCCGGGCGAGATGTAGGCCTCGCCGGCCGGCGGGAAGTTGCCGTGGAAGCCCTGGCGGACGTAATGCTCGGCGGGGTCGAACAGGCCGCGATCATAAAAATAGCGGATGCAGCCGCTGGACAGCCGGCGCAGCAGGCCGGGGCCGCCGGGCGCAATGCCCAGCCCATAGCCAGCGGCAAAGCCGGCCACGGCGGCGAAGCGATAGACCAGCGAGCGGCCCCAGGCGGCATAGGCGCCGTTGGCGCCAAAGAAATGCGGGAAGGTGGACAGGAACGACGCCGCCCGCGACAGAACTAATGCGCGCAGCTCCGGCCGCCGGTCGCCGTCGATGGCGGCCCAATGCAGGAAGTGCCAGTTGAACATCCAGGCGTTGTACAGCTCGAACTCTTCGCCAGCGCCGTCCACGTACCAGCCGTCGCCGCGATAGAAGGCGCTGGCCGTATCGAGATTCGTGTCCAACTCGGCCAGCGGCACCGGCTGGCCGAGGCGCAGGCGCACGGTTTGGGCCAGGGCCGAGAACAGCACCCAGTTGTCGTAATAGGTGCCTTGCCCATCCACCTGCCCCAGCCAGGCCAGCACCTGCGCCTGCTCGGCGGCGCTCAGCTGGTCGAAGACCCGCGCCCGGCTCTGCCACAGCATCACGGCGAAGTCGCCGCTCTCCACCAGGCGCTGATCCATGTGCGTCATGCCGCCCCAATACGTCAGCGGTTGGGCCGGGTCGGTGCCGTCCAACAGGGCTTGCTTGAGCAGGGCCTCAATGTTGTAGGCGCGCCCCTTAAACGTCACCACGGCCGGGTTGGCGGGGTTGGCCAGCCAGGCGCCCCAGGCGGAGGCCATGCGCGCGAAGGACTCGATGGCGTCGGCGGCATCGGGCAGGCCGCGCCGGTCGTCGGGATACAGCGCGCGCGCCGGGCTGCCGCTGCGCGCGGCGGCGCGGGCGTAGCCGGCCGTGAGGCGCGCCAGCAGCGCCACCCAGTGCGCGCGGGTCCAGCCGGTGAAGCGCGAGTGCTCGAAGTCGAGCGGCGGAAAATCAGTCACGGGCATCATCGAAAGGCGGGCATGACCTCGGCGGCCAGGAGTTTGAGCTCGTGCATGATGTGCTCGTGCGGCATGCCCGGAAAGTACAGCCGGCAGATTAAGTGATCAGCCCCGAAGGTGTCCTGAAAGCGGCGGATGGCGGCGATGCAGTCCTCGGGCGCGCCGATGATGAACCGGTCGCGGCTGAGCGCTTCCAACTGGTCCACCGGGGTTCGGTCCTGGCTGCCGATGAGCGGGTGCTGCCAGCCGCCGCCGTATTCGTCACGATAGTTGACCATCAAGAAACGCTCGGCCAGCTCCCAGGCGCGCTCGCGCGTGTCGGCCACGATCACCTCGCGCGTGATGGGCGTGGGCACGGCGGCCGGGTCTTTGCCGCCGGCCACTAGCTCGGCCCGATACTGCTTCTGGGCGGCCAGCAGCTTCTCCAAATTAGCGGTGGGACCGGGCACCCAGGCATCGGCCAGGGTGGCGGCGCGCTTGAGAGACAGCTCGCCCCAGCCGCCCAGCCAGATGGGCACCGGCCGCTCCGGGCGCGGCTCGATGCTGCCGTTCACCTTGAAATACTTGCCGGCAAACTCCACCCGCTCCTGGGTCCACAGGGCGCGCATGATCTTGAGCATTTCCACAAAGCGCCCGCCGCGGCCTTCCAGCGCCACGTCGTACAGCTCAAACTCGGGCGCGCGATAGCCGATGGCGCCGCCAAAGATGGCACGCCCGCCGGACATGATATCGAGCAGGGCGACGTCCTCGGCCACGCGCACCGGATGATAGAACGGCAGCACGGCGATATCGGTGCCGAGCAGGATGGTGGAGGTGCGCGTGGCGATGCCGGCCAGCGCCATCAGCGGCGAGGGCCAGTAGTGGTTGCGGATGCTGTGATGCTCCTCGAGCCAGACGGAGTCAAAACCCAGCGCCTCGCCAGCCACGGCTTCGGCGAGCGCCTCTTGAAAGTAAGGGCCGCCCTCGGTGGGGATAAAGCCAAATTTCATGTGTGGTCAACTCCTCGTGGATCAGACGAGTCGGGATGGCTGGGCCGCACTCCCTCCCCACTCCGCTGGGCTTCGGGGGACGCGTCATCCCCCCGGCCCCCTTCCACTCCCCGCGCATCGCTCCGGGGACCTGCGGCCGTGATCTTGCTAAGCAAGATCAGGGAAGGGGGGAGAAGGGCAGGTGATTTTTCGGCCAACAACTGCCGCAAGACTGCCAGCGCAGCCGGCAGGGCGGTGTCGGCCGGTTCCAACTCGGGATGCCAGGCCCGTTCCCATTCCACACACAGGCCGCCGGTGTAGCCCATTGCCCGCAGGCCATGAATGACGCTCTTGAGCGGCACCTGGCCCTGGCTGAGCTGCGTCAGGCGCCAGTGCCCGCCTGTGAGAACGCCGTCTTTCATGTGCACATAGCCCAGGTACGGGCCGATGACGCGCAGGCCCTCGGCCGGGTCTTCGCCGGCGGCGAAGGCATTGCCAAAATCCCACAGCGCGCGCAGCGCCGGGTGCGGCGCCGCCGCCAGGATTTCAGCCAGCGCCGCAGAGCGCACCCAATCGTCGTGGCTCTCGGCAGCGACGATGACGCCGCGCGGCGCGGCATACTCGGCGGCGGCGCGCAGGCTGTCGGCAATGGCGGGCGCGGCCTGGGCCGCTGTGCGGCCGGGGGGCAATTGGCCGAGGAAGGTGCGCACGAATTTCGCGCCCAGGTCGGCAGCCAGGTCCAGGTGCTGGCGCAAATGGTCAAGCTGCGCGGCGCGCTCGGCCGGCTCGGGCGAAACGAAACGGCTGTAGGCGGTGACCGCCAGTGAGATCAGCCCGGCGTCGGCCACGCGGCGGCGCAGCGCCTGTCGCTCGGCCGCGGGCAGCGCCGGCGAGACATGGCCCTGCGGGCCGCCGCGCCATTCCACGCCGTCGTAGCCGAAGGCGGCGGCGCGCTCGATCACGGTCTCGCGCGACCATTCGCCACAAGCCAGGGTGCTGAAGGTCAAAGGGTTAGACATCACGATTCCACCGCCGCGCGCTCGCCCATTGCTAGCATCTTGGCCCACACCTGCTGCCAGAGCGCCTCGCGATCCCAATTGACGAACAGCAGCACATCGCCTAGCGTCAAGCGCTTGCGCATCAGCGGCGCGTTGAGGAAGGCGAACTTCACTTGCGGCTCGCTGGCCGGCGGGACCAGCTCGGCAAAGGTCAGCGGCCCGTTGATGGCGCGCAGGATCTGGGCCAGGCGCTCGGGCGGGCGCGCGTCTTGCGCCAGTTCAGCCCGCACCGCCGGCCAGTCGCGCAGCACGGCTTCAAATTCGGCCTGGTGCGCGTGCCAGGCGGCCAGCTTGATCTGGTAATCCGCCCAGCACTCGGCGCCGGCCCGGCCGCTGGGATCGACCGCGGCAAAGGCGCTGTCGATGCGCGCCCGCATCGCTGCCGGGCTGGGGTAGCACTGGGCCGGCGTGATCTCGTTCGGTTCGAATTCGTCCAAGAAACGGCGATACGTTTCCGCTGCCAGCACTGAGGCCAGCGCCACCTGGGCGCCGTGCTGGGCCAGCGGCTGCCCGGCCTGCTCGGCCAGCAAGTCGAGGATGTGCGACATGACGTGCTCGTAGCCCGACATAGGCGTGGTGGCGTGGGCCAGCGACATGGCCAGCCCGCCCAGCGCGATGAGCTTGGCCAGCACCGCCATGCCTTCCAGCGTGCCGGCGCGAATACCCTCGGCCTCGGCCAGGAAAATGTCGTCCAGCGGGCCCATCAGCGTTTGCGGGAAGCGGGTGTAGCTGTCGTCCAGCCCCAGCCGGTTGGCCAGCCGCCAATCCGGAAAGCTGACAAAGGCCGCCAGCAGGTCACCCACCCCGGCCACGGTCATCTCGCGCGGGGCGTCGCGCAAGGTTTCCAGGTCGCATACCAGTGCGTCTGGGTAGCGCGAAGGCAGGGTGCGCTTGACCCCATCCACAAAGGTCGG
>JAYTFQ010000569.1:0-5661 GCA_043734225.1 Anaerolineales bacterium
ACCGCCGAGCACGGCGACTACACCGGCGGCCCGCGCATCATCACCGAAGAGACCATGGGCGAGATGAAACTGATGCTGAGCGAAATTCAGGACGGCACCTACGCCCGCAAATGGATCGCGGAAAACGAAGCCGGCCGGCCCTGGTTTAATGAAACGCGCCGCCAGGAGCAGGACCAGCCGATTGAAAAGGTCGGCGCGGAGCTGCGCGGCATGATGCCCTTCTTGAACCCGGTCACCGTTCGGCCGGACGAGCAAGGCTAGTTCTCAGGAGGCCTCTGATGGACAATTACGTCCGCATCTTCGACACCACCCTGCGCGACGGCGAGCAATCGCCGGGGGCCACCATGACTTCGGCTGAGAAGCTTGAGGTGGCGCGGGTGCTTGCGCGGCTGGGTGTGGACGTAATCGAGGCCGGCTTTCCGGCGGCTTCGCCCGATGACCTGGCCGCCGTGCGTCGCATCGCCATCGAGGTCGGCCATCCGGGTCGGGTGGATGGCATGCCGGTCACGCCGCCCATCATCTGCGGCCTGGCGCGCGCCAACAAGGGCGATATCGACAAGGCCTGGGAAGCGGTCAAGCACGCCGCCCGGCCGCGCATCCACACCTTCCTGGCCACCTCCGAGATCCACATGCGCTACAAGCTCAAGATGGATCCGGAGTCCGTGATCGAGCGCGCCGCCGAAATGGTGGCCTATGCCCGCACCCTGTGCGAGGACGTTGAGTTCTCGCCCGAGGATGCCGGCCGCAGCGATCCCGATTTCCTGTACATTGTGCTGGCCGAAGCCATCAAGGCCGGCGCCACCACCCTCAACATCCCCGACACCGTCGGCTACACCATTCCGGCGGAGTTCGGCGGGTTGATCGCGGGCATCATCAAGAACACCCCCGGCATCGACAACTGCTTTGTCTCGGTGCACTGCCACGATGACCTGGGCCTGGCCACGGCGAATACCCTGGCCGGCATCCAAGCCGGGGCGCGCCAGGTGGAAGTGACCGTCAACGGCATCGGCGAGCGCGCCGGCAACACCTCGCTCGAAGAAATCGTGATGACGCTGCACACCCGCCGGCCGATCTTCAACTTGAACACCGGCATCGACACCACCCAGATCATGCGCGCCAGCAAGATGGTCAGCAACTACACCGGCATCGTCGTTCAGCCCAACAAGGCCGTGGTGGGCGCCAACGCTTTCGCGCACGAGGCCGGCATCCACCAGGACGGCATGCTCAAGCACCAGCAGACCTATGAGATCATGCGGCCGGAAACGGTCGGCGTGACCAACACCCGGCTGGTGCTGGGCAAACATTCCGGCCGGCATGCCTACAAGAGCCGCCTGACTGAAATGGGCTTCGCCCTAAATGAGGCCGAGCTGGACAAGTCCTTTGCCCGCTTCAAGGACCTGGCCGACAAGAAAAAGATCATCACCGATGCCGATCTGGAAGCGCTGGTGGCGGATGAATTCTACCAGCCGCGCGAAGTCTTCACCCTGGACGGGCTGCAGGTGACCTCCGGCACCATGGGCATGCCCACCGCCACCGTGCGCCTGCGCGGCCCGGATGGTCAGGTGCGCGTGGTGGCCGCCGTCGGCACCGGTCCGGTGGATGCCGCCTACAAGGCCATTGACCAGATCGTGGCCGCGCCCGCCACGCTGCTGGAGTTCTCGGTTCACGCCGTCACCCAGGGCATCGACGCGCTGGGCGAGGTGACCGTGCGTATCGGGGGCCGCAACGGGCAGCACAGCCTGGATGCCCAGAAAGAAGTGCAGCAGGCGCGCACCTTTGGCGGCCACGGGGCCGACACGGATATCATCGTCGCTTCGGTCAAGGCTTACCTGTCGGCCTTGAACAAGATGCTGGTTGCGACGGGTCACTACGGCGATGCCGAACGGCCGGCCCAGGTGGGCGCGGCCGTTGCTGGTTAAATGGGACGGATATGACTGAACCGCAAACCCTTTTTCAAAAAATTTGGAACAAGCACGTGGTCGCCCAGCAGCCGGATTCGCCGGCCGTGCTGTATGTCGACCTGCATCTGGTGCATGAAGTCACTTCGCCCCAGGCTTTTTCCGGCCTGCGGGCGCGCGGCCTGAAGGTGCGCCGGCCCGAAAAGACCATCGCCACGGTCGATCACAGCCTGCCCACGCATGACCGCTCGCTGCCCATCCTGGACGTGATGGCGGCGAAGCAGATCACCATGCTGGAAGACAACTGCCGCGAGTTTGGCATCACGCTCTACGGCGTGCACAGCCCGCACCAGGGCATTGTGCACGTCATCGGGCCGGAGCTCGGCTTCACCCAGCCCGGCCACACCATCGTCTGCGGCGACAGCCACACCGCCACGCATGGCGCCTTTGGCGCGCTGGCCTTTGGCATCGGCACCAGCGAGGTGGAGCACGTGCTGGCCAGCCAGTGCCTGCTGCAGCGCCAGCCCAAGACCTTTGAGGTGCGCGTGGATGGCACGCTGGCGCCCGGCGTTTCGGCCAAGGACATCATCCTGGCTCTTATCGCGCAGATCGGCATCGGCGGCGGCACCGGCCACGTGTTCGAGTACACTGGCTCCGCCATCCGCGCCCAGGGCATGGAAGCGCGCATGACCATCTGCAACATGTCAATTGAGGGCGGCGCGCGCGCCGGCATGGTGGCGCCAGACGACACCACCTTCGACTACCTGGCCGGGCGCGAGTTCGCCCCGCACGGCGCCGCCTGGGACAAAGCCGTTGCGGATTGGCGCCGCCTGCCCACGGACGACGGCGCGGTCTACGACCGCACCCTCACGCTGGACGCCGCCGCTCTGGAGCCGATGATCACCTATGGCACCAACCCTGGCATGGGCATGCCCATCACCGGCCGCGTGCCCGACCCCGACCATCTGGCGGACGCGAACCAGAAAGCGGCGCTTGACAAGGCCCTGCGCTATATGGACCTTCAGCCCGGCACGGCGCTGCTCGGCCGCGCGGTGGATGTGGTCTTTATCGGCAGCTGCACCAACTCGCGCATCTCCGACCTGCGCCTGGCCGCCGGCCTGCTGCGCGGCAAGCATGTGTCGCCTGATGTACGCGTGATGGTGGTGCCCGGCTCGCAGGAAGTGAAGAAGCAGGCCGAGGCCGAAGGCCTGGCCACCGTCTTCCGCGACGCCGGCGCCGAATGGCGTGAGGCCGGCTGTAGTATGTGCATCGCAATGAACGGCGATCAGCTTGAGCCCGGCCAATACGCCGTCAGCACCAGCAATCGCAACTTTGAAGGCCGCCAGGGCAAGGGTGGTCGCACCTTCCTGGCCAGCCCGCTCACCGCCGCGGCGACGGCGCTCACCGGCCGTATCACTGATGTACGCACGCTTCTATAAGAACGACAAATGACCGCTGTGCGTGACGCACCACGAACCACGCACCACGGACCAATTGACCAATTGACCAATTGACCTATTGACCTTCTGACTGACCCTCATGGCCCAATTCACCACTCTCACCTCTCGTGTCGTTTCATTGCCGGCCAACGACATCGATACCGATCAGATCATCCCGGCCCGCTTCCTCAAGGCGACCGACAAGCTCGACATGGGCTCGCATCTGTTCGCCGATTGGCGCTACAACCCGGATGGCTCGCCCAAACCTGATTTCGTGCTCAACCAGCCCGAAAGCCAGGGGGCGCGGATCCTGCTGGCCGGCGACAACTTCGGCTGCGGCTCATCGCGCGAGCACGCCCCCTGGGCGCTGACCGGCTTCGGCTTTCGGGCTGTGGTCTCCACCTCCTTTGCGGATATCTTCCGCAACAACGCCCTCAAGAATGGGCTGCTGCCGATTGTGGTGGACGTCGAGACGCATCAGATGCTGTTTGATGTGCTGGCCGAAGTGCCCAACGCCGAGCTGGTGGTCGATCTGGCCGCTCAAACCGTCACCCTGCCCACTGGGCAGAGCGTGCCCTTTCCCATCGATGGGTTTTCCAAGACTTGTCTGCTGAAGGGCACAGATGAACTGGGCTACTTGCTCGGCTTCGAGGCCCAGATCGCGGCGTACGAGGTGGCCAGGGCCTAGCGCTTCCGCATGATCCAGGTCTACGACACCACGCTGCGCGACGGCACCCAGCGCGAGGGCATTTCGCTCTCCTGCAATGATAAGCTGCGCATTGCCCGCAAGCTGGATGAGCTGGGCGTGGCCTTCATCGAGGGCGGCTGGCCGGGTTCCAACCCGAAAGACGCCGAGTTTTTCGAGCGCGCCCGCGATCTGGACTGGCCCACCGCGCGCATCGCCGCCTTCGGCGCCACCTGCCGCGCGCAGGGCGGGCCGGACGACGACGCCAATATCCGCGCGCTGCTCTCGGCCGCCACGCCCGTCTGCACGGTGGTCGGCAAGTCATGGACGCTGCACGTCACCGACGTCCTGCGCACCACACTGGACGACAACCTGCGCATCATCGAAGCCAGCCTGGCCTATCTGAGCGCGCAGGGCCGGCGGGTCATTTACGACGCCGAGCATTTCTTTGACGGCTACCGGGCCGATCCGGCCTATGCCCTGGAGACCTTGCGCGCCGCCGTGCGCGGCGGCGCGGAGTTGGTGGTGCTGTGCGACACCAACGGCGGCAGCCTGCCCTGGGACGTCACTACGGTGGTGCGCGCCGTGAAAACCGAGCTGGGTCACCCGCTGGGCATCCACACCCACAACGACGGCGAGTGCGCCGTTGCCAACACATTGGCCGCCGTGCGCGAGGGCGCCGTGCAGGTGCAGGGCACCATCAACGGCTACGGCGAGCGCTGCGGTAACGCCAACCTGTGCGCCATCATTCCTGATCTCGAATTGAAGCTGGGCCGGCCCTGCCTGCCGGAAGGCGGGCTTTCCCGCCTGTTTGATGTCGCTCATTTCGTGGCTGAGGTCGCCAACCTGGCGCCCGACGAGCACGCCGCCTATGTGGGCAAGTCCGCCTTTGCCCACAAGGGCGGCATTCACGTGGCCGCCATGCGCCGCAACGAACATTCCTATCAGCACATCGACCCGGCCCTGGTGGGCAACGAGATGCGCGTGGTGGTCAGCGAGCTTTCTGGGCGCGGCAACCTGCTAAGCAAGGCGGAGGAATTCGGCCTGGGCGACGAGAACGCGGCCGGCGTAGCCGATGTGCTCAACGAGATCAAGGCGCTGGAGGCCAAGGGCTTCTCGTTCGAAGCCGCCGAGGCCTCTGTGGCCATCATGCTGCGCCGCCAGCAGCCCGGCTATCAGCCGCCCTTCGAGCTGATCGACTACGCCGTCAACGTCGAAGACCGTCACGGCCGCATCTTTGCCGAGGCGCGCGTGAAGGTGCGCGTGGCCGGCGAGGTGCTGCACACCGTGGCCGATGGCAACGGGCCGGTGAATGCGCTCGACGCGGCGCTGCGCAAGGCGCTGGTCACCCACTACCCGCACATCGCCGACTTTACCCTGGCGGATTACAAAGTTCGCATTCTGGATGGCGCCAACGGCACGGCCGCCATTACCCGCGTGCTGATTGATACACAGAACGGCGCCCGGCGCTGGAGCACGGTCGGCGCCAGTCCCAATATCATCGAGGCCAGTTGGCGCGCGCTGGCAGATGCCGTGGAATACGGCTTAGAGAGTGTCTTCAAAGAGGCGGGTTGACTGAATAAAATCGGCCGAGTAGGCTCAGGTTTATGGATCAGATAAACCGCAAGACCTACTCGAC
>JAYTFQ010000570.1:0-3242 GCA_043734225.1 Anaerolineales bacterium
TTTTGTTCGCCAACAAAACCTTAGCAGGCGGTCTTCTTTTTGGCTAGTCCAGGCTTCCAGGCTTAGAAAACATAACACCCCGATTATTAAATCCGGGGGATGTCATGTTTCCACTTCTCTCCTTCCCTCAAAATCAGGCAAGGGTGGGGGACGGGGCTAACCCGCCTGGTCGAATGGGTCAATGCACTTAAGAAGGTTGTGACGCTTGGCGCGCATTAAAGCGTGATCTGTCCCACCGCTTGCCAAACAGCCGCCAATCCAATGAGCGCCATGATCAGCGCGCTGCCCGCCGATACCCATTGGATTGAGCGCGCATTGATCGGCAGACGATCAAACAGTCGCCCGGCATACACCAGCGCCAGCCCGGTGGCCATCAGCACGATGGCCAATCCCAGGCTAAAGGCGACAATCAAAACCAGACCAAACGCCACCCGGTTCAGCGCGACTGCGCCCAACATTACCAACAGTGCCGAGGGACACGGCACCAGTCCGCCCGATATTCCCAGGGTCAGCAGATTGCGCACGGACACCCCGCCGGCTGTCAGGGGTACATGGGTGTGGGTCAGGCCCCCATGTGAGTGGGGTCCCGCCGCTTCATGATCTTGCATCCCCGCGATAGCTAGCGCGGCACCGTCGGCCGCGCGCGACTGGCGCCGCGCGGCCCGCACGCGGCTCACGAACAAGGTCACGCCAATCAAAACCACCGCTCCGCCCGACACCACGCCCAGAATGGGATATAACCGTTCCGGGAGGATGTAGCGGGCCGCGAACAAGGTGATTAATCCAAGCGCGTAGACGCCGAGCGTGTGCGTCGCCGTGACGGTCAGCCCTAGCAACAGGGCGTGCCGCGGCGTGCCGCGCGAGCCAACCAAGTACGCGCCGACCATGGCCTTGCCATGGCCGGGCGTAAAGGCATGCAGCGCGCCATAAACCGCGGCGGCCAGCAGCGCGAAAACGATAAAATCCGGCCGCAAATCATCAACATGGATCAATTGCGCAAAGGGGTCGACGGTGCGCGTGACGGGCGCTTCGACATCACCGTTGAGGCTGGGGGCGTTCGCAGAACCCATCGCCAGGCTATAGTCGACACTTGCCGACCGGTTATTCAATGGGCTGGACAACATTGCCACCGGGTACGCACGCAATTCATTGCTCTGATCCGCCGTGCCAACATCCGTCTTACCGACGGTGACGCCCGCGGCCGGCTGAGTGAGTATTTCGTTCCAACCCACGCGGTCAACGCCGTTGATATCCTGATACTGGATGTCCAGCCGGCTGGCCCCGGCCGGAACAGGCGCCTCAAACCAGACCGTCAGGCGCAGCGTTTGCAGATTGCCCTGTCCGGCGGGGAAGGTCAGGTTGCTCGCCGCGGCCGTCAGTTTTTCTATCTGGCCATTCAGCGACAGCGACAGGTTTTGGCGCAATTGTTCAACCAATAGGGGCCGGTAGCGGTCGTTTTCGGCCTGGCTTACCTGGCCATCACCGTCCTGATCGATATCGCTCATGGCCTGGAACGTGGGAATCTCTGCCATGTCGAGCACATAGCGTACCCGTACCCGATCGGCATATAGCTCTAGCCGGCTGTAGTGGTTCACTGTGAAATTGCCAAGCGGGTGGGCGGCCGCCACCAGCGGCCAGGCCAGCGCGGTGCTGAGCGCGATGAGCACGGACACTAGACGCAGCAGTTTGCGCATGGTGCTACTTTCGCCTCGTCCCGCGCCAAGCAGTCAGGCGTCGTCGCCAGCTCGCCCACCAAGCCGACAGCATGGCCTCGGCTGCCAGGGTCTGCTTGGCCTCATCCGGCAGGTGTTGCTGCCAGTAGTGCGTGGTCTTGGCGACCACGGTGATCACATTCTTTATCTCGCCTTCCAGCCGGAACGCCCCATCCACCGGCACCCACAGCTGGTCGCTTTCGGCGCGCGCGGCCACGTTTTCAGCCTCGATGGCCTCAGCCAGCCAGCGGGCCATGCCGGCCGAACCGCACTCAACGGCCAGCCAGCCGGGCGCGGCCAGCCTCGCCTGCAAGCCGCAAACGGCCAAAATGCCCCGCTCGATTTCAGCTGCGGCCCAGAGGTAGGCTGAGTCGGCTGGATTTGGCGCTGCGGCCGGCATCAGCCGCGTGGGGCGATGCGGGGGGCCACCGGCCTGGGCCAACGCGCAAAAGCTGTCCCACATATTGCCCCAATCCACCTGCCCCTCGGGATCAAATTTCATGGGCGCCGAGGACATCGGCGCGCGTGGATCAATGACGCTGACAGCCATATCGCTGACTCCTGCCTTCTAAATTAATGAGCCGACAAACTCGCCAGGCTCTGGCGAGCCACGGGCGCCCACAACAACGAGAATTTCGGATTGATAGCCAACGCCTTAGCCAGGTCGATCTGGGCCGTGGCGGTATCGCCCACGCACTGAGCAATCATGCCGGCGTGAAACCACAACAAGGCGTCCTCGGTCTTCAGGCTCAGAGCCCGATCCGAAAACGCGCGCGCCTCGGCACTGTCGCCGGCTTGATACAGTCCCCAAGCCAGCGCGTCGGCGGCATAAATCGTCGGTCGCCGCGCATACACCTGGCGCGCTTTGGCTACTGTGTCCGCCAGCGGCTCCAGTTGGCTGGGATGATCGGCCTCAAATAGGGAAATCTCAAGCTCGACATCCACCCCATTGGCTTGCTGCAACTGTGCCAGCACCTCCACCAATTTGTATTGACGCAGCGCGGCCGCGCTCTGGCCGCCCGCCAGATAGCTATCACCCAACCCAATCACATATTCGCTCAGGGGCATGATGGATACGATCGTTTGGTAGCGGGCAATCGCGCCGGTCAGGTCGCCATTGGCCGCCTGCACCTTCGCCAGTCCGGCCTGGGCCGGGATGTTGCTCGGCATGGCCTGCAGGGCGGCCTGATACGCGGTTTGCGCGCCGCTGGCGTCACCGTGTTGCCACAGCAGGTTGCCCACCTGTGTCAGGGTCCAGGCATTGTTTTCAGCTTGCCCACTGCCGGCTTGGGCAGCCAGGCGCATGGCCTGCAGCGCGCCAGGCACATCCCCATGCAACTCGCGCGCATAAGAGACACGGGCGTATGAACTCATATCCGGGCGCGTGTCCACCATCTTCTGTATCGTCTGAACCGCCGCGTCATACTGGCCCAACTCGGTCTGGCCGTCGAAAATGACGCCCAACGCGCGCGGGCTATATGGGTTGATGGCCAACGCCTGCTGGCCATAGTTCAGGCCATCTTTGAATTG
>JAYTFQ010000571.1:0-3529 GCA_043734225.1 Anaerolineales bacterium
CGGCGGGCTGAACCGATTCGGCCATCAGATCGCGCAAAAACGCCCAATCCGCTATTTGTGGGAAGAGCTGCGACCATTGGCGCAGGTCGAAGCGCATCACCGCGGCCTGAGCGGCTGGTTGGCCGAGGAGGAGATGCAGGGCCGCCAGGCCTTCGGCGGTGGACAAGCCAGCCAACCCTTGGGCCGCCAGACGCTGGCCGCGATTGGCTTGAGCGACGGCGAGCCCGACCTCAGCCCACGCGCCCCAATCGATGCTGAGGGCCGGCAGACCCTGCGCGCGCCGCTGATGGGCCAGCGTGTCGAGAAAGGCGTTGGCCGCCGCATAGTGGGCCTGTCCGGGGGAGCCCAACAACCCAGCCGCGGAGGAAAACAGCACAAAGAAGTCGAGTGGCATGTCACGGGTGAGAGTGTGCAGATGCCACGCGCCAGCGACTTTGGGAGCCAGCACCGTGGTCAGGCGCTCAGGCGTCAGCTGCAGCAGCAGGGCATCATCCAACACAGCGGCGGCATGGATGACGCCGCGCAGCGGGGCCGGCGCGCTATTCACCAGGCGGAGCGCGGCCGCCACTTGCGCCGCATCGGCCACGTCAGCCTGAATAATCTGCACCTCCACCGCGCGGGCACGCAGGCCGGCAACGGCCGCCTCAGCCGACGATGAAGGCGCGGACCGACCCAGCAAGCACAAGTGCCGGGCGCCCAGGTCCGCCAGCCAGCCGGCAACCTGCAAACCCAGCCCACCCAGACCACCCGTGATCAGATAGCTGCCATCGACGCGGATGCGCAGTGCAGCGACCGTGGGCAGGATCGGGGTCGCGGCGCCATCCGCGACGGTGAGCACCAGCTTGCCGGAATGGCTGGCCTGGGCCATGGCATGGAACGCCTCGCCCGCCTGGACCAGTGGATAGGTCGTGGGCGGCAACGGGCGCAGCGCGCCTTGGGCAAACAGGTCCACGACCGCGCGCAGGAGAGCCGCCAACTGGTCCGGACGGCGCAGGGCCAGCCCGAGCAAATCGACAGCAAAGTAGGCCAGGCTATTCTTGAAGGGCTCCAGACCGAGCGGCGCATTCTGATAGATGTCGCGCTTGCCCATCTCTAAAAACCGGCCATAAGGCGCCAGCAGCGCCAAGCTGCGCTGGGCGGCCGGACCACCAAGGGCATTCAAGACGACATCGACGCCCTGGCCGTTGGTGGCGGCGCGGAACTGGTCGGCAAAGTCCAGGCTGCGGGAGTCGGCCACGTGGGAAACGCCCAGGGCGCGGAGAAGGTCGCGCCGGGCCGGGCTGCCAGCCGTGGCGAACACTTCCGCGCCCGCGCGCTGAGCGATCTGCAGCGCCGCCAGGCCGGTGCCGGTGGCGGCGGAATGGATCAGCACCCGCTCGCCAGTCTGCACCTGGGCCAACTCGTGCAGGGCATAGTAGGCCGTCAAAAAGGCGACGGGTATGGTCGCCGCCTCAGCAAAGCTAAGGCGCAGCGGTAGAGGTGCGACAAAGGCTACACGGGTGATGACGTGGCTGCTGAAACTCCAGGGCGCAATGGCGACCACGGCATCGCCAATGTGCCATTCCGTGACACCCGCACCCACGGCACTAATGTGACCGGCGCATTCACCGCCCAACGCCAGCGGACCATCGAGGGAGTCCGGGCGGGCGCCGAGCGCACTAAGGACATCCAAGAAGTTCAGCCCGGCGGCTTCGACTGCGATCTCCACTTCGCCGAGGCCCGGCGAGCGCCGTTCCAGCGCGCGCAGGACCAGGCCATCCAACCGGCCGGGCGTGGCAATTTCCAGCCGGAAGGCCCGCTCACCGGCGGGCGCGGCGGCCGTGGTTTCGCCCAGGCCGCGGGTCAGCCTGGCCACAAAGCGCGCGGAGCCACGCAAGGCTACCCGGTCTTCATCACTGACACGCAACTCGTGCAGCAGTTCATCCATTTCGCCGGGGACCGGCGAAGGGCTGAGATCGATACGAGTGCAGGCAAACTCTGGATGCTCCAGCGCGATGGTGTTCGCCAGGCCCCAGAGTGCAGCGCCCACCAGATCAAACGATTTCTGGCCGGGCGTTACGGCCTGGGCGGCGCGCGTCACTACCCATAGGCGCGGGGCATCGCGCCAGCCGGCTTGGGCCAGCGCCTGGGTGAGATGCAACAGCCCCACGCAGGCAGCAGTGACCACGGCCTCTAGCCGGTGCTCAAGATCAAACGCTTGAAAATGATCCAAACCAGCCAGGTACAACACGCCTTGAGGCGCCGCGCGGTCGAAGGGGAAGAGGTTCTTGAGCAGATGGGCGAAGCTGTCGGGCTGCGCCGGGTCCAACTGATAGTGATCTGGATCAATCTGGCGATCCTGCGACCCAGGCGTCACCAGCACGCAGCGGCCGGCGCCGGCGCCGAGCGTGAGCGCAAGCGCTTCACCCAGCCCGCCCTGGTCGGCCAAAATGAGCCAGGTCTTCGGCTCTGAAGACTCGGGTTGAGACGCGGAGCGGGACTGCGAGCGCCAGGCAGGGTGATAAAACCAATCGTTTGTTGACACCTGCGCGGCGCGGAAGGCAAAGCGCTTGACGGTGAAGCCATCTATTTCGATCAGCGGCTGCTCACCGTCGCTTATCACGAGTCGGCCGCGAAATTGGTCAGGGTCGGAGGCATTGCCGTCTAGGCGGGCATGAACCCACAGGGTATCGCCCGGTCGGCGGCTGACATGCAATCGTTCAATGCTTACCGGCAGGAAAATGGCCTGACCGTCGGCGGCAGATTGCCCAGGCAAGGCAGCGGCAAACACCTGAAAGCAGGTATCCAGCAGCGCGGGATGAATCTGATACGCCGCCGCCTCGCTGGCCACGCCAGCGGGCAAACGAATCTGGGCCAGCCCTTCCCGTTCGCCACGCCAAAGCTGAGTGACGCCCTGAAAGCTCGGCCCATACATCAGCCCGGCCTCGGCCAGCGCCTGATAAAAAGTCCTGGGGTCGACCAACTGCCGGCAGCGCACCCGAATCTGAGCCACACTCTCGTGCTGGCCGGCCGCAGCAGCGGCCGGCTGCAGGACCGCCTGCGCGTGACGCGTCCATTCCTGGCCGTTACCGGCGGCGCGGCTCCAAACCTCCATGGTCGGGCGGACGCCGGGCAAGAGAAATGTCTGCACTTCGCGGGTTTCATCGGGCGCCAACGCCAGCATCTGCGTAAAAGCAACACCGGTTAGCGTCCCGCCCAGGTCATGCTCGGCCCCGGCGGCCAAGAATAGCTCGATATAGGCAGCGGCGGGTAATATGCTCAGCCCATCCACCTGGTGTTCCGCCAGCCAGCTTGGATGAGTAGACGCCAGCGCGCGCGTCCACAGTTGCGCGCCGATGGGAGTGGCCAAGGCTTGAGATGCGCCCAACAGCGGGTGGGCCCCGGCGGGCGCGTTGAGCGAGACCGCCGGGACAGCGGCCGGCGAGCTAACCCAATAGCGCTCGCGCTGGAAGGGATAGGTGGGCAATGCTGCCGCGGCCCGCCGTCCCGGCGCCAGCGCCGCCCAGGCCACGGGCGCCCCGACACAATA
>JAYTFQ010000572.1:0-2637 GCA_043734225.1 Anaerolineales bacterium
GACTTCCCGGCTGCTTGGCACGCCGCCACCGTCTAAATTATCTTCGCGGTGCGTATAGATTCTTCAAGGCAGTATTACACTCCCATACCCCCCTCCTCCGTATTGCATTGCCCCTCGCCTTCGGCTAAACTCCACGCCTCATACCACGCGCCCGATTTGAAAGGAAAGCCCCATGAACGCCCACGACATCCTGCTTTACGGCCACACCTTTGTCACCCGCAACCTGGTTGACCTGCCCATGTCGGAATGGGACACCGAAAACGTCTGCGGCTGGTGGTCCACCAAGGCCATCCTGGCCCACCTGGCCTCCTACGAGTATGTGCTCATCGACGCCCTGCAGGCCTTTGTGGGCGGCGAGCCGGCCGGCTACCTGAGCGCCATGAACGCCGACCACGGCAAATTCAACGACGACCAGGTGGCCGCGCGGCTGAAGACCCCGGCCCAAGAAGTCTACGACGAGTACCAGGCCCAGCACGCCCGCACCCTGGAGCTGCTGGCCAAGATCCCCGCCGAGACGGTGCGTCAGCCCGGCACCCTGCCCTGGTACGGGCCGGAGTACGCGCTGGACGATTTCATCGTCTACCAGTATTACGGCCACAAGCGCGAGCACACCGCCCAGATCAACGTCTTCAAGGACATGCTCAAGAACAGCGGCCAGCTCAAGCTGGACTTGAAATAAAAAATGACCCGCCGCTCGAATGGAGCGACGGGTCTCGCGTTAAAATTAAAATGGAACGACTCAGCCCGTCATAAAATACCGTCTGAATGAGATGGGGTGGTCCAACCTTCGTTGGACCACCCCATCTCATTCAGACCCAATATCTTTGATTTCAATGGTCACGGCGGAGTGTCCGTACCGCCGCGCGACTTGAGTCTGAGCGTTAAAAAAACCTGCCAGGTTTCTAAAACCTGGCAGGTTTTGGGCTTCACCACCAATTACTTGGCGTTGATCTTGATCGTCTTCGGCTTGGCGGTCTCGGCCTTGGGCAGGCGCAGGGTCAGCACGCCATTCTCAATGGCGGCTTCGGCCTTGGCGCCTTCCACCTCGGCCGGCAGGGTCAGCGTGCGGGCGAACTTGCCGTAGCGGCGCTCGTGCAGCAGGCTCTCGGCGCCTTCGGCCACTTCCGGCGCGGGCAGCTCACCGCGAATGGTCACGGTGTCGCCCAGCACTTCCAGGCTCAGGTCCTCGGCCTTCAGGCCAGGCACGGCGGCGCTGATGACGTAGTCGTCGCCGCTGGCGACGACGTCCAGCCGCAGCGCGGCCGCCTCGGGGTTCAGCAGCTGCGGGTTGACCACCGACTCGTCGAACAGGCGATTGATGGCTTGCGACAGGCGGAGCGGGCGATAATAAGTGTACATGGTGTCTATACCTCGTGTAGGGTTAGGTTGTTGAGTGTGCTTCATCGAACTTGGACACAGCATAGCCCCGGCGCGTTAGAGGGCCAATAGCGGCAAGTCTGAGTTTTATTAACAGGAGTAATACAACCTAACTACGCGGACACTTGCACCTGACGCAATTGCAGGTGTGACGCGGATTTTGCCGTATCTGTTGAGCCTGGCATAAGATGCCGGCCAAATTGGATGCTGTGGCCCGACGGGCGTCCGGCCACAGCATCCAATTCGGCCAACAGATCCTTGATTTCCATGCTTGCGGTGACAGGTCCGCGCCGACTCGCTCGCCAGTTACCCTTTGCCTACATAATTCTTATGCGATTTCGGTACGATGGTAGCGGGCTGGTCTTTGCTTATGGCCAGCCGCTTGAAAGAGGTAGTCCCTATGAATCTCGAAAAATTTACTCAAAAAGCCCAGGAAGCCGTGCTGGAAGCCCAGCGGCTGGCGGGCAGCGAATATAGCCACGCGCAGATCGAGCCGGAGCACCTGCTGCTGGCCCTGCTGCGCCAGACCGACGGCGTGGCGCCGCAAGTCGTCGCCCGCCTGGGCGACCCGAGCGCGCTGATCGGCCAGGTGGCGGCCGCGCTGGAAGGCCGGCCCAAGGTGCACGGCAGCAACAGCCAGGTCACCCTGTCGCGGGCGGCCAGCGACGCGCTCAACCGCGCCGAGACCGAAGCCAAGAACATGCACGACGAGTACGTCTCCACCGAGCACATCCTGCTGGCGCTGGAGAGCGCGGTGCGCGCCTTCCCGGCCGGCAAGGCCCTGACGCGCGACGGCATGCTCAAGGCGCTGACCACCATCCGCGGCTCGCAGCGCGTCACCTCGCAGAACCCGGAAGGCACCTACGCCGCGCTGGAAAAGTACGGCCGCGACCTGACCCAGGTGGCCCGCCAGGGCAAGCTGGACCCGGTGATCGGACGCGACGAAGAGATCCGGCGCGTGATCCAGGTGCTCTCGCGGCGCACCAAGAACAACCCGGCGCTGGTGGGCGAGCCGGGCGTGGGCAAAACCGCCATCGTGGAAGGCCTGGCCCAGCGCATTGTCAACGGCGACGTGCCAGAGGGCCTGAAGAACAAGCGCCTGGTCGCGCTGGATATGGGCGCGCTGGTGGCCGGCGCCAAGTTCCGCGGCGAGTTTGAAGAGCGGCTGAAGGCCGTGCTGAAGGAAGTGACCGACGCCGCCGGCGAAGTGATCCTGTTCGTGGACGAGATGCACACCGTGGTGGGCGCGGGCGCGGCCGA
>JAYTFQ010000573.1:0-4078 GCA_043734225.1 Anaerolineales bacterium
CGGTGGCGGGCGCGCTGATGCCGGACGCGCACCTGGGCTATGGCGTGCCCATTGGAGCGGTGCTGGCCACCGAGGGCGCGGCGGTGCCGTATGCCGTGGGGGTCGACATCGCCTGCCGCATGCGCCTGTCGATCTACCCGATCTCGCCCATTGCGCTCGAGCAGCAGCGCGGCCGGTTCGAGCGGGCGCTGCTGGACCAGACCCGCTTTGGCGTGGGCGTGGAGTGGGAGCGCGGCCAGCGGCCGGAGCACCCGGTGCTGGACGACCCGGCCTGGGAGGCCACCCGGCTGCTGCACGGGCTGCGCGACAAGGCCGTGAAGCAGCTGGGCACCAGCGGCTCGGGCAATCACTTTGTGGAGTTCGGCGCGTTCCGGCTGGCGCAGGCCGACGCGCAGTTGGGCCTGGAGGCGGGCGAGTACCTGGCGCTGCTGTCGCACAGCGGCTCGCGCGGGGTGGGCTACAAGATCTGCGAGACGTATACCCGCGTGGCGCGCGAGCAGCACCCGCACCTGGATAAGCGCGCGCGCGACCTGGCCTGGCTGGACCTGTGCGGCGAGGCTGGGCAGGAGTACTGGCTGTCGATGGAGCTGGCCGGGCGGTTTGCCTCAGCCAACCACGCGGTTATCCACCGGCGCGTGGCCGAGGCCGCCGGGCTGAAGGAGCTGGCGGCGGTGGAGAACCACCACAACTTCGCCTGGAAGGAGACGCTGCCGGACGGGCGGGCCGTGATCGTGCATCGCAAGGGCGCCACCCCGGCTGGCGTGGGCGTGCTGGGGGTGATCCCCGGCACCATGGGCGACCCGGGGTATGTGGTGCGCGGGCGCGGCGGGGCCGGCTCGCTGGCCTCCGCCTCGCACGGGGCCGGGCGGGCCATGAGCAGCCGGCGGGCCAAGGAGAGCATCACCCGCACGGAGCGTGACCGCTACCTGGCGGCGCGCGGGGTGCGGCTGCTGGGCGAGGCCGGGCTGGACGAGGCGCCGCAGGCCTACAAGCGCGTCGAGGCGGTCATCGCCGCGCAGGCGGACCTGGTGGACATCATCGGAACGTTCGCTCCGCGGCTGGTGCGGATGACGGGCGAGAAGGGCGAAGTCTAGGCAGCGAAAATCAAGGATGAATTTTGAAAGAATCGTATCGAGCCGGGCAGTCGAGGAAATCGACTGCCCGGCTCGATACGATTCTTTCAATAACTTTCTGTGACGGGCCGAGTAGAACCGATTAACCTGGGTAAGGATCGCCGCGCACAATCTTAAAGACACAGGCGTGCTCGCAGGGCGGCTGCGCCGGCGTTTCAATCGTCAGTCCGGCGGCGCTCATTTTCCAGCGCAGCGGCTGGTCCGAGCCGAGCATGGTGATCGCGCGGATCTCAGCCGGGTAAAGGGTTTTAAGGGTGGCGATGGTCACCTCGGCCCCCGGCCAGCCCAGGCAGGTGGCGTACAGGCAGTTGTCTTTGGTGGTGAAGCGGATATCGCTGGCGGTGAAGGGGCCGAACTTTTTCTCGTTGAAGGCGGCGCCCGGCGCCATCTGCGTCGGGCCTTCGCCATAGGCCGTCCAACTGGTGGTGCCGTAGATCGCTTCGCCGTTCACCTGCATCCAGCGGCCGATGCTGTGCAGCAGGTCGTGCGCCTGCGCGGGCAAGGTGCCGTCGGGCCGCGGGCCCACGTTGAGCAGCAGGTAGCCGTTCTTGCTGACGTTGTCCACCAGATAGTGCACCAGAGTGGCGGCGGATTTGTAAGGCGTCTCTTTCAGATAGCCCCAGCCGGCGCCGTCGTCAATGGTGGTGTCGGTGATCCACTCGTTGTAGGTCAGCTGGTGCATGCGGCCCAGCTCCAGGTCCACCACGCCGCTGCCGGGCGCCAGGTCAAAGTCTTTGTAGGTGACGGCCACCTCGCGGCCGGCGGCGTGGGCGTGGTTGTAGTAGTAGGCCAGGAACTCCTGCTTGTATTGGTCGGGCACGCCGCGCAGGCCGAAGTCGAACCACAGCACGTCCGGGGCGTAGTGATCGATCAGCTCGATAATCTTGCCCTGCCAGGTTTCCAGGAATTTAGCGCTGGGCGGCGCCTGCTCGAAGAAATGCTCGCCGTTGCGGTGATCCACCTGGCCGCTGTCCAGGTCGTGGGCCTCGCCGTACAGGCCGGCGAAGGCCGGGTCGGCGGTGTCGTACTGTTTCTTCCAGTGCGGGAAGAACCACCAGTTCTCGGCGTGGTGCAGGGCCACCAGGAACTTCAGCCCCTGGAGGCGGATGGCTTTTTCCAGCAGGCCGACCACATCGCGCCGGGGGCCCAGCTTGGCCGTGCTCCAATCGGAATAGCGCGTGTCCCACATGCAGAAGCCGTCGTGGTGCTCGCCCACCGGCCCGGCATAGCGCGCGCCGGAGCGCTGGAACAGCTCGGCCCATTCGTCCGGGTCGAACTTCTCGGCGGTGAACATGGGGATGAAATCCTTGTAGCCGAAGCGGGATGGGTCGCCGTAGGTCTGGACGTGATAGGCATACTGGGGCGTGCCCTCGCGGTACATATTGTACGGATACCAGGTGGCGTTCGGGCCGCGGGCGGGCACGCAATAGATGCCCCAATGGGTGTAGATGCCGAACTTGGCTTCCTGGAACCAGCGCGGGGTGGGATGGGTCTTGAGCGAGTTCCAACTGGGGGCGTACGGCCAAGGCCCGGCAGCGTCGTTGGCGTGAGCGTGTGCGGCAGTGGTGTGCATGGGGTCCTTGTGATTGGGTGAGCGGTGGTGGCGCGGTCTGGCCGGCGCTGGGGCGACGCTAGCCTGGGCAGCGCGGGCCCTGGGATGAGCGGCGGACGATGAGGCTGCACGGCAGCAAGACGCGCGGCTCCAAAACCGGCTCGTGGCGGATGAGCGCCAGCAGCATGCCGGCGGCTATTTGGCCTAATTGCTCGGCGGGCTGGCACACCACCGTCATGGGCGGGTCGGCCACCGCCGCCCAGGGATGATCGTCGAAACCGACAATGGCCACATCTTCCGGGCAGCGCCGGCCCATCTCGCGCAGCTCCAGCAGGCCGCCCAAGGT
The DNA here is from genome assembly GCA_043734225.1 of Anaerolineales bacterium. Classification (GTDB taxonomy): domain Bacteria; phylum Chloroflexota; class Anaerolineae; order Anaerolineales; family UBA6663; genus JAYTFQ01. Next base: position 3,032 of record JAYTFQ010000573.1, read on the forward strand.
GAGCAAGTTGTTGTTGATGAACACCGCTCGGGGCGGCTGGGGCGAGTCCAGCAATTGGCGCATGGCGCGCCGGCCCTCGGCAATGCTCAAACGCGAGCGGACGATCCAGTCCTCGCGCAGCGACAGGCCGGCCTCGGCCAGCGCCTGCCGGTAACCGGCCACCCGCCCGCGCGCGGTGGACAGCAACTCATCGTTGCCGGCCAGCATGCCGATCTCGGTATGTCCGCAGTCGATGAGGCGGCGCACGCCCAGATAGGCGGCCTGCTGGTTGTCCACGCCCACAAAGGGGCCATCCATGCCGTCAAACGAGCGGTCCACATGCACCACGGGCGTATGCTGGGCGTCGGCCCGCGACAGTTGCAGCCAGCGCCGGCTGGTGGCGGCAGTGAGAATGCCGTCCACGCGCTTCTCCAGCAGCAGGTCCAGATAGTGGCGCTCGCGGTCCTCGTCGTCGTTGGTATTGCACACGATCAGCGCGTAGTTGTTCGGCCGCAGCACCTCTTCCACGCCGCGCATCATTTCCGCAAAAAAATAGTTGGACGAGTCGGAGATGACCATGCCAATGATGCCGCTGCGCTGGGTCGTCAGGCTGCGGGCCAGCAGGTTGGGGTGATAGCCCAGCTCGGCGATGGCGTCCAGCACCCGGCGGCGCGTCTCGGGCTCGACTACCCGCGTCTGGTTAATAACGTGCGAAACCGTTGTTTTGGAGACCCCCGCTTTGGAGGCCACATCCTGCATTGTGGCTCGTTTCAAGCTTATTTCCTTGCTGGAACTGGTTTTATTAACTTGTTGCGCAACCGGTTACGCAACCGGTTATTACTTATCTTAGCGGAGGTGGTTTGGGGGAGTCAATAGTACCGGCTTGCACAAACGGGGCTTTTCCAAAGAGCGTTGGGCGACTGACCCGCAAGGGGCGCTTCGCAGAGTCGCTGCCGCGATAAGACCGCGAAAGGCACGAAGCCCACCTGCGTGGGCTGGATTTGGCCATAACCAGCCCGCGAAGGCGGGCTCACCTGCCCCAACGCAGTTGCGGGTCGTGCCGTTCGT
>JAYTFQ010000574.1:0-16698 GCA_043734225.1 Anaerolineales bacterium
GTTTGTTATTTCGGGATAGTCTTCTATCAAACGCTATGACAGTCCGATGACCGTCGCCGGCACAGTCGCCACCGTCCCCGAAAGATCATACGCCATCGCCCCCGAGATGCGCACCGGCACCAGCTCGCCCGGCGGCACCTCGCCCTCGATGATCACCATGCCGTCGATCTCGGGTGCGTCGCGGTAGCTGCGGCCCAGGCTCAGCCCATCTCCCGTGCCTTCCACCAGAACGTCCAGCGTCTTGCCCACCAGCGCCTGGTTCTTTTCCAGCGAGATGTGCTGCTGTAGCGTCATTAGGCGCTCGCGCCGCTCCTGCTTCACTTCCTCCGGCACCGGGTCGCCCAGCGCCGCCGATTCGGTCCCTGGCTCGAACGAGAACGTAAACGCGCCCAGCCGGTCCAAGCGCAGCTCGGCCACGAAGTCCAGCAGCGTCTGGAATTCCTCTTCCGTCTCGCCCGGGTAGCCGACGATAAACGTTGACCGGATGGCCAGGTCGGGCATGGCCGTCCGCATCTTGCCCACCGTGCGGTGTACCCAATCGATGTTGGCCGGCCGGCGCATGCGCTTCAGCGTGGCCGGGTGGCCGTGCTGCAGCGGCATATCCAGGTAATGCAAAATCTGCGGGTGCGCCGCCATCGTCTCAATCTGCCGGTCGGTCACATAGCCGGGGAAGGCGTACATGATCCGGATCCAGTCCAGCCCGGGCGCCGCCTGCGTGATTTGCTCCAGCAGGTCCGATAGGCCTTCCTTCACGCCCAGGTCGTGGCCGTAATCGGTTGTGTCCTGCGCGATCAAGATCAGCTCGCGCACGCCCGCCGCCTCCAGCCGCCGCGCCTCGTCCAAGATCAGCCCTGGCGCGCGCGACACGGCCGTGCCCTTGATCAGCGGGATGGCGCAGAAGGCGCACGGGCGCCGGCAGCCGTCGGCAATCTTCAAATAGGCGCTCTTGCCCTGCACCGCCGCCCGCAGCGCGCCCTGCTCGTCCGAGCCCACCACCGTGGCCGTTTCCGGCAAGTGATACAGCGGCTCCGGGTGCGGGCCGGCGCGCAGCCGCTGCACCAGATCGACAATATCCATCCAGCGCCGCGTGCCGATAATGCCGTCCAGCCCCGGCACCTGCTGCACCACCTGCGCCCCGTAGCGCTGCGTCAGGCAGCCGGCGGCAATCAGCATCTGCCCGCGCTTCTTATGGCTGGCCAGCTCGTTCAGCACTTCCAGCGACTCTTTCTTGGCCGGCCCAATAAAACCGCAGGTGTTGACGATCAACACCTCCGCCTGGCGCGGGTCACTCGTCGATTGATAACCGGCCCGGCCCAATAGCTCAGCCATGCCTTCCGAATCGACCGTGTTCTTCGAACAGCCCAGACTCACCAGGTGGAAACGACGTTCTTTGATCTTAGCCATACCATTTACTCTCTATACGACATACGACGAAAGATGAACGACGAAGGACGAATGTGCCTTCTGCCTTCTGCCTTCTGCTTACTGCCTTCTTCTTCATCCTTCATCCTTACGGAGTCGCGCTCACCGGCGGCGTCTTGCTCGGCGTCGGGGTAATCGTTGGCATGGGCGTGATCGTGGGCGACGGGATCACCATGCCCTGCAGCGTCCACAGGCGATCCACCACCGCCCCCAGTTGGCCCATCACACCCTGGTCCACGCCGTTGTACACAATGCGCGTGCCCTTGCCGTTCCCCGTCACCACTTCCACCACGCCCTGCCCCACAAATTCATGCGTTTCGCCGGGCCGCATCAGGCCCGCAAATTTTTCCACGCCGTCCACCTTCACGTTCACCCAACTGCGCAGCTCGGCGCGCACACTGAGATTCACGCCGCTATAGGAGGCTGCCGGCGAGGGCAAATCCAGCGTGGCGGTCGCATCCACAAGCGCGGTCGGGCTGTCCGTCGGCCCAGCGGTCGTCAGCCCGGAGGCAAAACTGGCCGTGGCCGTCACCGTCGCAGCGGTCAGCCCTGTGGCCAGCCGCGACCCGCCCCACAACAGCAGCGCCACCAGCAGCAAGGTGATGACCGTGGCCACCAGCACGTCGGCTGAGAGCAGCCTGGGCCAGCGCACGCGCACCCGCCCACGCGGGGACATGGGCGCGGGTCGCGCGGCCGGCGCTGTCTGGGTGGCCGGTTGGCCAGGCCGCGCCCGGGGTGCTGCCGGCGGGCGCTGTGGCGGGGCGGACGCGCTGGTCGTCCCAATCATGTTGGGCCGGCTGTGGGGCGGCTGGGTGGCCTGCCCGCGGCTGGCCGGCCGGCCCTTTTGGGCCGTTTCGTAAAGCGTCAGCACCTCCTGCAAATCCAGTCCCAGGTGCTGGGCATAATTCTTGATATAGCCGCGCGCCTGGGCCGGCGAGGGCAAAGCGCTCAGGTCGTCGGCCTCGATCGACGTCAGTTGGCGCACGCGAATGTGCGTCACCCGCTCAACATCGTCGAGGCTTTCAGCGCGCGCTTCGCGCGCCCCGCGCAGCAGTTGCCCGAGCGTGTCACTCATGGGTAAAAAACAAAGCCACCGGCGTTGGGTCAACATGCCGATGGCTTAATGTAAACCGTGTGGGGGTGTGGGCGTGTGGAGGTTTGGGTGTGGAATTTACTCCCATACACCCACACCCCCACTCTCCCATACCTGTTATTCCGTCGCCGTCTCAGCCACCGGGGCCGCTTCCGCTTCCACCGCTGGCTCAGGCGCCGCGTCGGCTGGCGCTTCGGCCGGCGCGGCCGGGGCTTCTGCCACCGCCGCCGGAGCCGCTGCCTTCAGCGCTTCGCCTTCGCGGTGGATGACGACCTTCACCTGCGGAATCAGATCAGTGGTCAGGCGCACAGGCACCTTGTACTCGCCCAGCTCGCGCAGCGGCTGGTGGCCGACGTTGCGCCGGTCCACTTCCAGACCGGAGCTCTTCTTGATTTCATCCGCGATCTGCGCTGAGGTCACCGAGCCATACAGCTTGCCGGTTTCGCCCGCCTTCACCGAGAAGGTAATTACCAGCGCGTTCAGCTTATCCGCCACGCCCGAAAGCTCGGCGTTCATCTTGGCGCGCGCAATGGCTGCATTCTGGCGCAGGCTTTCCGCCTGCTTGATGGCATTGGCCGTCGCCAGGGTGGCCAGCCGCTGCGGGATGAGGAAATTGCGCGCATAACCGTCGGCGACCTTTTTCACGTCGCCGGCGTGGCCCAACTTGTATACGTCTTTGAGCAAAAGCACTCGCATGGAGGTCAAGCCCTTTCTTTCAGGCACTAATCGGGCGAAGGGTACTACGCCCTGGTTGATGTGGGTCCAGCAGGCCTGGATTGTAACAGACAGTCAACAATACCGGAAGAGCCGGCTATTTTTGCTTTTCCATCACAATGCCGGCCTCCCCCCCGGCATAATAGCGCGCCCAAATGCTGCTCTGTTGGTAGCCAAACTTCTGGTACATGGCTATGGCGCCCGTGTTCGACTGCCGCACCGTCAGCCGTATGCGCGGCGTGGTCAGCGCCACCTCGGCCGCGGCCAGCAGCCGCGCCCCCAGGCCCCGCCGTTGGAACTTGGGGTTCACGCCAATGGTGGCGATCCACGAGAACCCCTCGCTCGGGCGCGGATCGCCCATGACAAAGCCCACCAGCCGGCCGCGGCTGACGGCCTTGAAGCGCACATTCGCCCCCACCAGCGCCCAGAAAATCTCAACCGGCCCCCAGGCGTCCGGCCCGAAGCACACCCGCTCCAGCGCCCACACCCCACGCCAATCGCGCCATCCGGCTGGCTCGATCGTGATCGTCTCGGTCTGCGAGTCTGTCGTCATCGCCCTAATTCAACCCCAGCATGCCCCAACTGACAAGCAGCCAGATAAAAGACGCGGCCCCCAGCGCCACCAATGTGAAGTGTATCCGGCCAGCCAGGGACCAAAAGCCATCCTTCCATGCCAAAAACGCCAACCACAGCACCCCGGTGGTTAGAACCGCGGCCACCCACGGCACCCAAAACAGCGGCGCTGCTTCTGCCGGCAACCCAAAACGCAGCAAACCCGGCTGCTGCTGGCTGGCCAGCCAGATCAGGGCCGCCACCGCGCCCGCAAACAGCAGGTCTAGCAGCATAGTGATGGTCGCCAGCCAGCGGGCAAACCCCGCCAGCCGGCTGCCGCGCCGCTGGAACAGCGCCGCCGGCGGCCAAACGATCAGCGCCGAAGCAAAAACCACCGCGCAGGCCAGAAACGGCAGCGCCGCGAACCAATTGAAGCCCAGCACCAGGCTGCTCGCCAGCCGCGCCATGCCCGGGCGCAGATAGGCGCCGATTACAAAGCTGGTCACGCCGGCGCTCGTATCGCACACCGCCTTGGGCGCCAGTGTCGGGTTCTCCAAAAACTGCACGGTCAGCACCTGCCCGCAGCCTGCCAGGCTGGCGCCGTGCCCTGCCCCGCCCAGCAGATAGTAGTAGCTGTGCGATAGGGTGCTGGCCGTCAACTGGCCCCAGACCGGCGGCTCCTGCGGGTCGAACGCGCCGGCCAGCACCAGGGCCGGCACCCCGCTGTGCACCGGCTGGTTTTCCTTTGGGCCGGCCTGCCCCGCCCCCCATCCGCCGCAGATGGCCAGCGTGGAGTCGCCCAACGCCAGGGCGCGGTAGCGGCCGAAAGCATTGGCGTCGCTCTGGATCCGCGCCGGGTCGGCAAAGGGCGCTTCATCGTGGCACTGCACCGAATACCACGCCCCGGAGTTGCGCGCCGGCTTGCCGTTCAGCAGCGCCTGTGCGAAGCTCTGGGCCACGCTCGAGTTACCGGCGTCCAGTTGAGCAATTACCAGCGGCAGATAGGGCGTCAGGCCCAGTCGTGGATTCGTTAGCACCTGTGCCACCCCCGCCACCAGGCTCTGTCCCGTCACCAGCTCCGGCGAAAGGTTCCCGGTGGCATCCTCGGCGACCTGCACTGTTAGCGGCATCGTGTTCAGGCGGTCCACAGCATCGCCAAAAGTGACAGCCAGGTTCGGATAGGCCGCGGCGCAAGCCGGCTGGCTGCCGCAGGCGGCGAAAAACGCGCTCAGCGCCCGATTGGCGTTGGCGGCCGCCGTGTCCCACCAGGCGGCCTGGGGCGGCAGGGCCGCATCCAGCACAGCGCTGCGCGCCCCGTCCGGGTAGTCGCGCAGCACCTCCAGCGCCAGCCGTGAGCCATAGCCGAGACCGTACAAATTCCAACTCTGGTAGCCGAGCGCCAGGCGCAAATCTTTAACATCAGCGGCCGAGGCCGCGCTGGTATAGGCCGCCAGGTGCACGCCAGCCGCCGCCAGCCGGTCGTGGCAGGCCGCCGCGGTCTGCACATCCAGCGCCTGCGCCTGGGCCAGGCTCAGTTTGCGCGCGCGCGCAGCGCGCTCAAGGCTGTCAAATTCAAAGCAGTACAGGCTTGGCTGGGAATAGCCCGTGCCGCGCTGATCCAGCAGGATTATGTCGCGCCCGGCGCGCAGATCGTTCGCGCCTGTTACGAAATAGCTCAGCCAATCCAGGCTGCCGCTGCCTGGCCCATCGGCCAGAAACAAGATAGGGTCCGGTGCCGGCGCCGGGTTGTGGGTGCGCAGGATGGCCACCGCCAGGCGGATGGCGCCCGAACCCGGCTGGGCGCGGTCCTCCGGGACAATCAGGCTGCCGCAATCGACCCGTTCACCCGCTGGGATGGCGCCCGCTGGAAATGGGCACGGACCAGCCTCGAACGTCGGCCCTGCATCTTGAGGCGCGGCCGCCTTGGCGCTGGCTGGGATGGCCAGCAGCAGCCAAAGACCGCCCAAAGCGAACACCGCCAACGCCCCGCGCCGCGCCAGCAGTCTCAGCCGCGGGGCCGCGCGCCGCCACAGCCGGTCGCCCCGGCTCGCGGGCGCCGGGCAGCGGGCCAGGGTAGAGGGTAATCGTTGTGGCATGGGTGTTGATCGCAGTAGCGGCTGCGGCTGGCTGCGCCGGGCAGCGCGCAGCCGGCCGGCGACAATGGATTGTACAACACCCGCCAGCGCCAGATTAACAAAAATGGGACCGGGCAGCGCCAGGCGCCACCCGGTCCCAATAAGAGAGACAAAACCCGGCCCGCGGCCTAGTTCATCTGCCGCAGCACCAGCATCACCTTGCCCTGCACCACCACATTGCTCGGATCGGCATAGATCGGCCCCATGGTGGGGTTGGCCGGTTGCAGGCGCACGCGGCCGTTTTCCAGGAAAAAGTGCTTGAGCGTGGTCTCGCTCCGGTCGCTCAGCCACACGGCCACCATCTCGCCGTTGCGCGCCTGGTCGATCTTCTTCATGACGACAATATCGCCGTCATTCACCATGGCGTCGATCATCGAGTCACCTTTAACCCGCAGGGCGAACAACTCGCCCTCGTCACTGATCAGGTCGCGGGTCAGCTCAATGACTTCGTCCGTGGCGGTTTGGGGCGTATCGCCAATCAGCACCGGCTCGCTCGCAAAGATGTAGCCGGCCAGCGGGATACTTAGATTGTCGGTCCGGCGCGACCCCCGGCGGCCCACGCCGTCGGCCAGGCGCACCCCGCGCGAAACCTTCAAATCGCGCATGATGTAGCCGTCACGCTCCAGCTTGTTCAGGTTATAGTTCACTACCGAGGTCGAGGAAATGCCGACCGCCTCGCCGATCTGCCGGATTGTGGGCGGATACCCCTTATCGCGGGTAAAATTCCCGATAAAAGTGATCATATCCTGTTGACGCTCGGACAACTTGCCTTTAGCCATCTCCACCTCCATGCGAACCGTGATTTCTTAAAGAATTCTATACCGAACGTCCGTTCCAGTCAAGCACATATTTTCTACGCCAAAATAGGGCATAAATGGAGGTATTGCGCCCAGCGGCGCCAGTCGGGGAGGAAACTTCTTGTCGCGCCAGGACCGTTCCGCGCCTTACAACACCCGCGCCGCCGCCGTCAACCCCAGCACCACCACACCGCACAGCAGGTTCAGCCGGGTCAGGTTAAGCTCGCGTTGGCGCAGTTTTTCAACCTCGGGCGCCGGGCGGCCATGTGCTTCCAGCATCGTCAACCGGGCCAGTTCGGGCTGCAAGCCCAGCTGCATATACAACCCGATCAAAATCATGCCGCCTACCACCACATGTTTCACCAAAATAGCCGCCGTCCAGGGGTTGCTGATCCGCAGCAGGCCCTTGTAGTTGGGATTGGCCTCCATTTGTGTCAGCCCAGTCGCGATCAGCACTGCCAGGCTCAGCCAGGCCAGCGGGTTAAAGCGCTGTTGAAGCCGCCGGATAAACTCGCCTAATTCCGGGCCAGGCCCCATCTTGGCCCGGGCGCCCGGCCACACCACCAGCGCCATCAGCGCCAGACCGCCCACCCACACAATGGTGGCCAGCATGTGCAGCCAAAATGAGATAGCCAGAATCCAGGTCGGCATAGGCCCAAAGGCCGGCGCGTGCCGGCCATGTCCGGCTGATTTTAGACCGGAAGCAGACAAATGGAAACCGCGACAAACATTTACCTGCTTGGCCTGCCTTAAACTGCCAGCCGAAATGGATGCCGGGGCCAGACCAACCTCTGGCCCCGGCATCCATTTCGGCCCAGGTAACCGTGATTTCTCTGTTTACCGTCGCCAGCGGCGGGTGCGCGCCGCCCGGCTGGCCAGTGACACGACCAGATATATATGTCGCGCAAGGGGGTTGTATAATCGAATTTGTGGCTGTCGGCATGGCCGGCCAATACAGGGCCCAGACACTGTCGGCCAATTGTCGGACAGATGCGCGGTTCGCGCCGGGCAATTTGGGGTACGATGTCAGTTGATCCAGGTACGCAGCAGCATGTACTTAAAGACGCGTTCAACGCTCTAAAGAGCGGGAATCGCGTGCGCAGCCGGGATCTCTTGCTGCGCGTGCTGGAGAAGGATCGCGACGTCGAAACGGCCTGGTGGTACCTCTACCAGGCCCTGGACGATGCGCCTGGGCAAACGCGGGCCCTGGAAAATGTCTTGCGGCTCAACCCGCAGCACCCCGAGGCCCAGCAGGCCCTGATCGACTTGCGCCAAAAGCGGCTGGCTGTGGCCGCCGACAAGTCCGCGCCCGCGCCGCTGACATTCCTGGCTGATGCGGCGCTAGAGGTCGAAAGCGACCTCGACGATCAATACCAGTGCCCATATTGTGGCGGCCAGACCGGCCTTGAAGTCCGGCGCTGCCCACAGTGCCGCGGCGGTTTGTTTGTGCGCGTGCCCCGCATCGGCAGTTCGGCGCCGCTGCGGCTGGTGGTGCTGCTCTTGGGCATCAGCCTGGCCGCCGGCGTCATTGAAATGGTGGGGCCAGCCATTGCCCTGGGCGTTTCCCAGGGCACGGCCGACCCAACCTCCATCCGGGGACTGTTTTCCCTTCCGGGCTTTGTGCTGGTCTTTGGCGATTTCTTGCAGCTCGCGCGGCCGGCCGCGTTGCTGCTGCTCCAGATTTACGTGGCGCGCGCCGCGCTGCTGTCCTTGACCATCTTGAGCGTGCGCGGCCGCTGGCGCCTGGGCTATTACATCGGCCTGATGTGTGTCCTGGGCGATCTGCTGTTCAGCGTTTTCCTGTTGGTTAACAGCTACCTGGGTGTGGCCGGCGTGGCGCTGAATGGGGCGCTCGCGTTGGCCGGCGGCACCCTGCTGTTTGGTTTGGGCGATGAGTTTGCCCTGGCCCCCGAGCGGTTGCTGGTGAAGCCCGCCACCACCGCGCGCAGCGCGCTGGATTTTTATAAGCTCGGGCACCATTACCGCCAGCGCGGCATGTGGGCCATGGCGGTGGCGCAGTGGCGCAAGGCCGTGGGGCTGGCGCCACAAACGCCGCAGTTTTACAAACACCTGGGCATCGGCTACGCCCAGATCAAACGCTTCGACCTCAGCCTGCGCACGCTCGAGGAGGGCCGGCGGCAGGCTCCGAACGACCGAGATATTGCCGAGGTCATCGCCCTGGTTAAATCTCGGGCAGATATGCACGCTCTGCTCAAAAAGTAAGAAGGTGTCATATGCAAGTCCTGGCTGATTCCGCCTGGCAGCTCATCACCAACCCGAACATTGCCTATCTATTCCTGATCCTGGGTCTCTGGTCGACAGCCTTGGCCATCACGATACCCGGCACCGGCCTGCCCGAAGCCGCCGCTGTCGTTACGCTGGCTGTGGCCGCCGTCGGCCTGCTCAACTTGCCCGTCAGCCTGCTGGGCCTGGGGCTCATGGCGCTCTCCATGGTGTTGTTTGCAGCCGAGGCCCGCTTCCCCGCCCACGGCGCGCTGCTGGTCACCGGCGGCATCGTGATGGGCCTGGGCGGCTTGCTCCTGTTCCCCAACAGCGACCGTTCGGCCGCCCATCTGTCGTGGATCACCATTGTGGCTGCCCCGCTGCTGAGCACCGGCCTGTTCGGCGTGTTAATCAGCATTGGCCTGGCCGCGCAGACCCGGCCGGCCTTGCAGGATCTGCGCCGGCTCATTGGGGCGCGCGGCGTCACGCGCACCGAGGTCAGCCGGCAGGGAACTGTGTATGTCGCTGGGGAGGATTGGAGCGCCACCGCCGAGACAAAAATTCCACCGGACACGGATGTGGTGGTGCTCGAACGTTTGGGCTTGAGGCTCAAGATCGCCCCGGCGCCGCAGGGCGCCGCGACAGCGGCCTCAGGCAATTCGCCCGCGGGACACGCCTGAGACCGGCGCCCGCATTTGTGGCCACAGAGGAGGCCTGATCCATGCCATTTCTAGATGTTTTGCCCCAGGCGGGCACCGTCGCGGGATTGACCACCGCCGCCTGTATCGTCGGCGTTATTGTGGTCATCGTGCTGGTGGTGCTGGCCACCTCCGTAAAGATTATGCCCGAATACCAGCGCCTGGTGGTCTTCCGCCTGGGCCGCGTGCTCGGCGCCAAGGGACCCGGCCTGGTGCTGTTATTACCCTTCATCGACAGCCCGCGCACGGTCGATTTGCGCGAACAGGTGCGCGAGGTCCCGCACCAAACCTCCATCACCAAGGATAATGCGCCCATCTCAATTGACTTCCTGTGGTTTTACAAGATCTTCGACCCGGTGCTGACCGTGGTGGGCGTGGGCAACTTCGAACTGGCCGCGCAAGGCATTGCCACCACCACCCTGCGCTCGGTCATCGGCGGCATCGCCCTGGACGACGTCCTCTCACAGCGCGAGCACATCAACGAGATGCTGCGCGTCAAGCTCGACGAAGTCACCGAGCGTTGGGGCGTCAAAGTCTCCAACGTCGAAATCCGCGAGATCATTCCTCCCCGCGAAGTGCAGGAAGCCATGAACCGGCAGATGTCGGCCGAGCGCACCCGGCGCGCCCTGGTGACCGAATCCACCGGCGATAAGGAAGCCGCCATCAACCGCGCCGAAGGCGAGCGGCAGTCGGCCATCCTCAAGGCCGAAGGCGATAAGCAGTCGAACGTGCTGCGCGCCGAAGGCGATAAGCAGTCGCAGTTGCTGCGCGCCGAAGGCTTTTCCTCCGCCCTGGAGCGCATCTACAACGTCGCCCAGACGGTCGATCAAAAGACGATGACCCTGCAGTACTTCGACACCCTCAAGAGCCTGGGCATGAGCCCGGCCACCAAGTACATCTTCCCCTTGGAGTTCACCAGCATGCTGTCGAACTTCCTGGGCGGCAGCCAAGGCACGCCGCCCGCCCCGCCGGCCAACGGCAACGGGCGCGGCAGCACGGCCTGATAGCATTTAGCAGCACAGAACACAAACGGGCGGCCTGTTGGCCGCCCGTTTGTGTTCTGTGCTGAGTGTGGCTGAGGGCCGCGGCGCCCTCGCTATTTGTGCCCGATGTCCGTGCTCTTCTCGATCTCCAGTGCCCGGCCGGGGTTCTTCGACATAATCTCCTCGACCATCATATTCTTGAACAGGATCGGCACGTTGCCGGGGTAGAGCCCCGGGTTGTCTTTCAGCTCGCGCTCGATATCCGCCACGATGTCCGCCAGCTTGCCGCCCTTGCCAGCCAGACGGTCCTTGAAGCGCTTATAGTTTCCGCTCTCTTCGGTCTGCTTGGCCGCCAGCGCCACCCAATCGCTCACCCGCAGCCGAACGGGTGTCGAGGTGTACCGCAAGCGCACATAGGGATTGCTTTGCTTGTCCTTGGTCAACTCGGCGGCCGCCAGCTTATTTTCGCTGATCAGGATATTGTGCAGGTCGAGCAGCGGGAAGACGCCCTTGATCTGGCTGATGGTCTGCTCGTTGAAGCCCTGTTCCACATGCTGCTTATGATGCCCCATTTCATGGATGACCGTGGCCTGGTTGACGTGCTCCACATTCAGGGCCCCGAACTTGCCGTTGGCCTCATAGCCGGCGCCGCCCATCATGTCAAGCACCGCGCGGGCGCTCAAGGTGGCGTTCGCGCCCGTCAGGCTGCTCAAGCTCTGATTCATGTTCTCGGGCTGGAGCAGCTGTACGGCTCGCGCCGGATAGGTGCTAAATTTGTCGCCGGCCATAATCGGCATGTCCTTCGGCACAATCACCCAGCCCATCGGGGATTTGCCGGCCACGTTTCCGAGCAGCAGGTTCGCTCGGCGGACGTAATTTTTTAGCGCGATGTCGGGGATTGGGCCGGCCCATTCCTTCGTATTCGGATTGTCAGTTTTCTCCTTGTCTTGCTCAGTTGCCTTGCTGCCAAAAGCCGGCCCGGCCGCCACCCCCCATTTGGCCTGCGAAACAGCCTCCGTCCACGAGCCGGTCTTGGGCGGCGCATCCGGGTCAATATTCGGGGTGTTGTCGCGCACGATCTTCCAATCGTCCAGCGAGCTGCTGCGGGCGTCGAAAGAATAGTTTGGAACCACGACGTGCGGCACGCCCAGCTTGTTGAAGAGCTTCTCGTCGACAGCGGCCTTGATTTGCTCCTTGCTTTGCTTGAGCTTGTCCGGCGGCTGGTTGGTCTTGGCCGCGGCCTCATCCACGGCCTGGATGCTGGCCCGCAGCTCGGATTCCCATTCAGCCTTCGGCAGGGCGTTCTTGCCCAGTTGCTGCAGCAGCGCCGTCTCGCTCCGCGTCTTCCACTCGGCCCCAATCTCGGCGCGTTTCGCTTCGATCTTTGTACGCACCTCTGGATCTTGGGCTTCATCCGTCAGATAGGCGGCCTTGATTTGCGGCCAAGTAAGGCCCGTCTTGTCAATGATCACGTCCACCATCTTGCCCAGCCACAATTTCGGCTGGCCGGTGGCCAGCAGCTCCAGGCCCTGAAAGGTCAGGTGCACATCCAGGCCGCGCCGGGCTTCCAGGTTCCAATAGTTGGTGGTGTATGCTTCGGACACGCCCAGCACGCTGCCGGCCACATCCGCGCTGATCTTTTCGGTCACCGCCTCGTCGAGCGAGTCGGCGCCGGCCAGCGAGCCCTTGGCGTGCGTATTCAGCGCCGCCAGGTCCTGAAAACCCGTGTGGTCATGCGAGATATAGTGCAGCCCTTCGTGCAGGACCACGCTCTTGATGAATTCGACGCGCGGGCTGCCATCCGGCTTATAAAAGTTCGGGTGGTAGAAAAACAGGTTGATCGCGCCGCCCTTAACCTGGGCCGGGTTGGCCGGCTGGATGTCGCCGTTGAGCTGCCACTGCATCGATTGAATCTGGAGCAGTTTTTTTTGCTGGTCGGTTCCGGTCAGGGTATCGGTGACCAGCGTGGTCAGGCCATCGCGCACCTTCTGGATGAAGGACGACGCGGTGGCGATGGCCTTCATCCCCTCCACCTGCCGGTCCCCAAACGGGGCCTCGTGGCCCACTTCCACGCTGGGCGCAATCGGGTGACGCTGAATGTCGGCCCGCCGGGTCTGAACGGGTTCCTCGTCTTCCAGCGACGAGACTTGAATCTGCGCCGCCAGCGCCGTTTCGCTGTGGCGTTGGATTTGGCCGTTTTCGTCTGGCGCGGGCTGCGGCTGTCGCTGCAGCGGCGCGGCGCCCTGTTGAATCGTGTGGGTCAGTTCGTGCGCCAGCAGCTCCCGGCCCGCACCCGAGGCCAGATTTTCCTTGCCCTCGCCCAGATAGATATCCGACCCGCGGGTGAAGGCCTGGGCGCCGATGGCGCGGTTAAGCTGGGCGGATTCGCCGCCGGTATGCAGGTGCACGCTGCTGAAGTCGGCGCCAAAACGCGGCTCCATGAAGGCACGCACCGGGCCGGGCAAGGGGCTGCCGCTACCTTGCTGCGTGTTCAGCCGTTCTTCAAAAGCGCTGTTGGCTTCAAACCCGGCCCCTGGGTCTTGGGCCTTGGCTTGTATGTTTTCGTCTTCGTCTTTAGCCGCCCGCTGCACGAGCGGCTTGGCCTGTACGTCTTCGTCTTCATCCTTGGCCGCCCGCTGCACGAGTGGCTTGGCCTGCACGTCTTCGTCTTCGCCCTGGCCCTGGCGCTGCAGCGGGCCTTGCCCCGGCGCGCCGGGTGCGGCTGGCGCCGCGGGCGCCGGCATCGCCACCACCCGGGCTGCCACTCGGTCGGCTTCCTGTTCGTGCTCGTCGCCGGCCGGGCCGACCTGCAGCTTGGCTTGAACCACGCCGCCGCCGGCCGGCGTCAGCCGCGTCAGCGCCCGGTTGCCAACGGTATGCTGCAGTCGCTGCAAGGCCGGCACAGCCAGACTGGCCGGATCGCTCTCGGCCCGCCGCACAATGCCGCTCAGGCTCTCCCTGGCTGGCGCTGGCGTGGACGTGGGCCGATTTTCGGCTCGGCGGTCCGTATGCGAAACCGGCTTGCGGGCGGTGCGGGACTCCGGCTGTCCGGGTTGTGGCTTGGCGGTCTTGGTCATGTGGATTTTGTTTTGCGCCCTGCCCTGACTCAATCCTGATGTTCAGCCAGGCAGCGGACAAACATGATTCTAGGCGAATCTTGCTGCCCGTCAAACGGCCTGGGCACGCGGGTGCATCCGCCGATGGTGGTCACTATTCGGCTGCGCCTTGTATGCCCGGCCGCGCGCGGGCCTAAAGGCGCCGCGCTAGGCAACGACGCTGGCTGAAAGCCAGCTTCCGGAAGCCCGGTTCGCCGGGCGTTGCTCATAGCCCGTTGGCTTTACGTGTCCCCCGAAACGAAGTGGAGTGGAGTGGGGAGCCATGGGCGGCGCATGGGATAGCGCACGGCCAAAAAAGAGAAATGCACCCGGGGTACCCTCCAACCAACTGCCCCTTGACAGTCAGAACAAATAATCCATACACTGGATTCGATGGTCATTGCATGGGCCGATGACCTACTGCCTTTTTCGGCGACCGCCATGCTGCCAGCTTGAATAACCTCCCGATCAGCAGCAACAGTAACATTCGAGTAAAATCCAGGTTGATGACGGAAATGACGCATGACGCTGCTGACACAAATGACGCTGAAAAGTTAAAAATGCCCGCTTCCCATCGCTTCCAAAGCCTCGCCCAGCGCGACATCAACAAGGAAACCTTTGTCGAGCCCTGGCCCGAAGCCGGCCTGATCGTGGCCGACAGCCCGGCCGATCCCGCGCCCAGCCTGCGCCTGGAAAACGGCCAGGTGGTGGAGCTGGACGGCCGCGCCCGCGCCGATTTCGACATGCTCGATTTCTTCATTGCCGACCACGCCATTGATCTGTCGGTGGCCAGCGCCGTGATGGCCATGCCCTCGCTGGAGATCGCCCGCCGGCTGGTGGACGTCAGCACCCCGCAAGCCGAAATCCAGCGCATTGCCTGCGGCTGCACGCCGGCCAAGCTGGTGGATATCGTCAAGCACATGAACGTGCTGGAGATGATGATGGGCATGGCCAAAATGCGCGTCCGGCGCACGCCGGCCAACCAGGCGCACGTCACCAACAAGCGCGAGCACCCGGCCCTGCTGGCCGCCGACGCGGCCGAGGCCGTGCTGCGCGGCTTCTCCGAGAGCGAAACCACCGTCGGCGTGGCGCGCTACGCGCCCTTTAACGCCCTGGCCATCCTGGTCGGAAGCCAGACCGGCCGCGGCGGGGTGCTCACTCAATGCTCGGTGGAGGAGTCGCTCGGGCTGCAATTGGCCATGAAGGGCCTCACCACCTACGCCGAAACCCTCTCGGTCTACGGCACCGAGCGCTCCTTTGTGGACGGCGACGACACGCCCTGGTCCAAGGCCTTCCTCTCCGCCGCCTATGCCTCGCGCGGCGTCAAGGTCCGCTTCACTTCCGGCACCGGCTCGGAGGCGCTCATGGGCCACGCCGAGGGCTGCTCCATGCTCTACCTGGAGGCCCGCTGCCTGATGGTCACACATGGCGCCGGCAGCCAGGGCGTGCAGAACGGCTCCATCTCCTGCATCGCCCTGCCCGAGTCGCTGCCCGGCGGGGTGCGCGCCGTGCTGGCCGAAAACCTGCTGGCCGCCATGCTCGGCCTGGAGGTGGCCTCCGGCAACGATGCCCTGGCCTCTCACTCGTCCATCCGCAAAACCGCCAAGCTCATGCTGCAGTTCATCCCCGGCACCGATTTCATCTTCTCCGGCTACAGCGCCGTGCCCAAGCGCGACAACCTGTTTGGCGGCGGCAACTTCGATGCCGACGACTTTGACGATTACAGCGTGCTCCAACGCGACATGCAGGTCGATGGCGGCACCCGCCCGGTGACCGAAGAACAGGCCGCCGCCATCCGGCGCGAAGCGGCCCTGGCCATCCAGGCCGTCTATGCCGAGTTGGGCTTCCCCGCCATCGGCGATCACGAGATCGAGGCCGCCGTCACCGCCCACGGCAGCGAGGACATGCCCTCCCGCGACGTGGTGGCCGATCTGGAGGCTGCCAACCGCTTCCTCAAGGGCGACCAGACCATCCTGGCCGTGATCAGCGCGCTCTACAAGCGCGGCCATCCCACCATCGCCGCCAATCTGCTGGCCATGGGCCGCCAGCGCGTGGCCGGCGACTATTTGCAGCCGGCCGCCATCTTTGACCGCAACTTTCACGTGCTCAGCGCCATCAACGACGTCAACGACTACACCGGCCCCGGCACCGGCTATCGCGTCAGCGCCGAGCGCTGGCAAGAAATCCAACGGATGCCGCAGGTCAAGTCGCCGCGCGACTTCATCGCCGAGCAGGTGGGCACGCCCCTGGCCGCGCTGGGCGAGCTGGGACCGGCCAAACCCGGCGCGCTGCCGGAGGTGGTGTTGGCCGTCGGCCCGGCCTTTGGCACCGCGCTCACCAAGACCATTGGCGGCCTAGCGCATGAGGACGTGCTGGCCGCCATCCTCACCGGCGTCGCCAGCGAGGGGCTCATCGGCCGCATCGTGAAGGTCTATCAGTCCTCCGACCTGGGCTCCATCGGCCAGACCGGCGCCCAGCTCAGCGGCTCCGGCGTGGCGGTCGGCATCCAGTCGCGCGGCACCACCATCATTCATCAAAAGGATCTGCCGCGCCTGAACAACCTGGAGCTGTTCCCGCAGTCGCCCAGCCTGACCCTGGAAATCTATCAGGCCATCGGCCGCAACGCCGCCCGCTATGCGCTCGGCCGCGTCACCACGCCCGTGCCGGTGCAAGTAGACAACTGGGCCCGGCTGCGCTTGATCGTGAAGACCACCCTGCTTCACCGGCGCGAGACCGAGTTGGTGCGCAACACGCCGCCGGTGGAGCTGCGCTTCGATTGGGAGCCGAATGTCTAGGCGCTATGTTAATGTCGTCCTGAGTGGTCACGCCACACGTGGAGCGTGTTGCGACATGAGAAACCGATTTATCCAGCCCTCTATGACTGTCACTCTGAGAGGTTGTGAACCTATCGACGCCACAGTTCCATGCGGGCAGCACCCGGCGGCGGTGTCGGCGATCGCGCCGCTTGCTGAGGCGAGTTGGCTGC
>JAYTFQ010000575.1:0-1790 GCA_043734225.1 Anaerolineales bacterium
TGAAAAAAAACGTGTCCAGCGATGCGCTCGATTTCATCGAGCGCATCGCTGGACACGTTTTTTCCAAATTGGAATTTACAATTACCGCTTGGACTCCCACTCCGCGATGGCGGCGCGGATGACGTCGCGCACTTCCACATCCGGCAGTTCGTCCACCGAGGCGTAGCTCTGTCCATCGGCCTCGAAAATCGCATCGCCGCGCGGGCCGGGCATGACGTGCAGGCCGCGATGGATCATGGGTGTCCCGATGATCTGCGCCTGGAGCACATCGTCGATTTGCTCGGTGATGCTCTTGGGCGGCGGCGGGGGGTTCTTGGCCATCTCGCGCAGCACGGCCATCTGCTTGAAAGGGTTCATGGTCGGCGGCGGCAGGGGGCGATATTCGCCGGCTTTCTCGGCCGCCGGCTTGGCCGCGCGCGCCGCCACGGCCTGCAGGGTGGCCGCGCCGGCCACCGGTTGAGCCAGCCGCTGACCCAAGCTGGGGTCGGGCGCGCCGCCGACAAACGTCTCCAGGTCGTGCAAGGTCGTCATCAGGGCCTGGCGCACCTCGCCCTCGCTCAACTCGTCCAGGCTGGCGTAGCGCTTGCCGGCGATTTCCAGCATCAGCCGGCCGGTCAGGTTGTCGCGCAGGACACGCAGCACCTCGTGCGCGCTGCCGCGCGCGCCGCCGCCGGTCAGGCGGGCGGTGACGCTGGCAAAAGGACTGGGACTGCTGGGGGCGCTGGCAGGCTTGGCCGCCTCGGTGGCGGGCGCAGCGCCGGCTGGCGTCTGGCCGTCCTGGCCGGTCCGCTCTTGGCGCAGCATATTCATGCCCAGCAGCAGCAAGATGACGCAACCAGCCAGGCCAACCGCCCCGACAACGAGTAAGAGAATGGGATCCATGCGGGTTCTCGCTTTCAGGGCAGCGGCTGGCACTGCGGACAGAAATGCGTGCCGCGCTGCCCGACCACGATGCGACGAATGAGGGTGCCGCAGGTCAGGCATGGCTGCCCAGCCCGGTCATACACACGAAAATGATGCTGCTGCTCGCCCCCGCGGTAAACCCAGTCGATGCTGGCGCCCTTGTGCCGGATGCCGCTGCGGAGGGCCTTGCGGATGGCGCGCCATAGCGCGCGCACCTCGGCCGGGGCGAGCGAGTCGCTGCGCCGCAGCGGGTGCAGCCCGGCCATGTGCAGCGACTCATCCGTGTAAATATTGCCCAGCCCGGCGATAAACGTCTGGTCCAGCAGCAGGGGCTTCAGCGCGCGATGGCGCTCGGCCAGCATGCGGCCCAGCCGCGCGGCGGTGAAAGCGGGCTCCAGCGGCTCCGGCCCCAGGCCGCCGGTGACATCCTCCGCCTGGCGCACCCAAAACACCTTGCCGAATTTGCGCGTGTCGCTAAAGCGCAGCGCGCTGCCGTCGCTGAAGTGGAAGACCGTGTGGGCGTGCTTGTCAGGCGGGACGTCCGGCCCCACCAGCTTCAGGTCGCCGCTCATCTTCAGATGGATCAGCAGCACCCCGTTCGACAGCTTGAAAACCAGGTATTTGCCGCGCCGGCTGACCGTCTCCACAGTTTGCCCACGCAGCTCTTGCTGCAAGACGCGGGCCGAAGGCCGGGCCACGTGCCGCGGCCATTTGACGGTCACACGCTCGATGCGCTTGCCAAGCACGGACGATACGTGCATCGGCTGGCCCTGCCGCAGCTGGCGCACAATGGTTTCGACTTCGGGTAACTCGGGCATGGGCTAAATCGCGTTTGCGCTCAGTGCGGAAGCGCGGCCTCGTCGGCGCCGCTCAGCAGCAGTTGTGCA
>JAYTFQ010000576.1:0-2201 GCA_043734225.1 Anaerolineales bacterium
GTCGTCGGGCCCCATACGCCCACTCGGCAAAAACAGCCTTGATTTCCCTTCGCTTGGAACCCAATGAAATCTCATTCATTGTCTGACGTACTCTCGATAGCTGACGCGCGGCGCGTGGTTCTGGCGGCGCAAGGGCTGGCCAGGGCGCCGCGCGGCCGGGCGAAGAAAAGCCACGTGCTGGCGGCCATTCAGCGCATGGGGCTGCTGCAAATCGACAGCATCAACGTGGTGGCGCGCAGCCCGTACCTGGTGCTGTGGAGCCGGCTGGGCGATTACCGGCCGGAGTGGCTGGACGAGCTGCACGCCGAGGGGGCCCTGTTTGAGTATTGGGCGCACGCGCTGTGCTTTTTGCCCAGCGAGGATTACCCCATCTACCGACGGGTGATGCTGGACGGCCTGCTGCGCGGCTGGCAGGGCGTGCCGCAGTGGATGCAGGCACACCCGGCGGTGGTGGAGCGGGTGCGGGAACGCATCCGGCAGGAGGGCGGCCTGCGCGCGTCGGATTTTGAGAGCGACCAGAAACGCGTCAGCGGCTGGTGGAACTGGAAAGACGAGAAGACAGCGCTGGAGTGCCTGTTCTTAACCGGCGAGCTGATGGTGCCGCGCCGCCAGTCCTTTCAGCGCGTGTACGATCTGCGCGAGCGGGTGCGGCCGGGCTGGGACGATGGCCCAGAGGCGGCCAACGTGCCGGCGAAGGAAGATTACTTTCGGGCGCAGACGCTGCGGGCGGTGCGGTCGCTGGGGGTGGCCCGGCCGGACTGGGTGGCTGAATACTTCAAGCTGCCCAAGAAAGGCAATGCCGCCCGGCTGGAGACATTGGCCGAGGAAGGCCGGCTGCGGCGGGTGAGCATTGATGGGCTGCCCGGCCCAGCCTACCTGGACCCGGCGGCCGGGCGCGCGCCGGCGCCGACCCTGACCACGGTGCTGTCGCCGTTCGATCCGCTCGTTTCGGACCGGCAGCGGCTGAAGGAGCTGTTTGGCTTCGAATACAAGATTGAGGTGTACACGCCGGCCCACAAGCGCAGCTTTGGCTATTTCACCCTGCCCATCCTGCATCGCGGGGCGGTGGTGGGCCGGCTGGACCCCAAGGCCCACCGCGCCAGCGGCCAGTTTGAAATTCGGGCGCTGGCGCTTGAGCCGGGCGTGGCGGCCACGGACGAATTGGCGGCCGAGCTGGGCGCGGCGCTGCGCCGGCTGGCGGCCTGGCACGGCACGCCGGAGTTGACTATCGGGCGGACGACGCCGAAAGATTTAGCAGTCCGATTAATGGAGTAGCCGAAAATAGCAGGCGGCGGCGTTGAGTAGAACGCCGCCGCCTGCTATTTTCGGCTTAACCTTTTTGGAATTGCGCGATCTTGCTCGCGACGACGCCGAGCGGGGCGGTCCAGATGGCGGCGGCGCGGCGGCGCAGGTGGGCCAGCAGCAGGCGAAAGTCGTGGCTGGCCACGGTGAGGCGCGAGCCGTCGATCTCGTGAAACACGAGGATAGCCCACTGCGCCTGGGCGGTCATGGCCTCCACCAGGCCGATCATCTCGTGGCCGCTCATGCGCTCCACCGATTGGCTCCAGGCGCACGACAGGTCCACCAAGGCCGGGTTGTTGCCAAAGCCATATTCGCCCCACACGCGGCCGGCCGCGAAATGGCGGGCCACCAGCGGGGAATAACTCTGGCGGTTTACGCCCATGCCCACGGTGGTGCCGTAGCACGGGTAGGCAAAGGTCCAGTTGGCCTGCGCTGGCACGAGCTGCGCCAGCCGCGTTTGGGCCTCGAGGATGTCGGCTTCCATGTCGGCCAGGGTCAGCTCCTCATAGCCGCCCGGCTGGCCGAGGACGTTGTCGGGGCAGGGATGGGTGAGGGTGTGGTTGCCGATCTCGTGACCGGCGGCGGCCACCGCCTGCCAGGGGGCCAGGCGCGCGGCCCAATCCGCGCCGCCGGGGTTGAGGTAGAACGAGCCTTTGAAGCCGAATTCGTCCAGCGCCGGCAGGGCTTTGTCGAGCTGGTTTTGGGTGCCATCGTCGAAGGTGAGCGATACGGCGCCTTGATAAGGGGACCAGAAGTCTTCAGGATTCATTGAGCTTCCTTTCAATGAAAGGGGGAGGATGAGATTGGGCGGGTGACCTGTCACCCCGGCCCCTTTCCCCTGCGCTCTGCCCCGGGTACCTGCGTCCTTAACGGGAAGGGGGAGAAAAGCCGATTTATGC
>JAYTFQ010000577.1:0-10887 GCA_043734225.1 Anaerolineales bacterium
CCGCCGCACACGTTTTCGGAATTTAGGTTCTTGTGAGGTGTGCGTGCTGGTATGGCGCGGGTGGCGACCCACACACCCACGCACCCTTACCTGATCTTCGGCAGCACTTCTTCCGCCAGCAGGTGCAGGCCATCGGTCTCTTCCGTATCCACCCAATGCAGCATAAGCTCCTCCACGCCGGCGGCGGCCTGAGCGGCGATCTGGTCCACCACTTCGGCCGGGGTGCCCACCAGGGCGTTCCAGCCGGTGCGCAGGGTGTGGCGGATGTCGTCGTCGCTGGCGTGGGCGAAGTCGGCCACAAACTTGCGGAAGCCGGCCACGCGCCGGGCGTTTTCGGCGGCGTCGCGGCCGCAGACGATGAACAGTGAGTTGGTGCGCTTGAGGTCGGCCGGCTGGCGGCCGGCGGCGCGCAGCAGGTCATCCAGCGCCAGGCAGCGCTCGCGGAAGCCTTCCGGGCTCAGGCTGTCGCCGTTCCAAATGTCTGCGTAGCGCGCGGCCAGGGGCAGGGTGCGCCTGGGGCCGCTGCCGCCGATGAGCAGGCGCGGGCCGCCGGGGCGGGCCGGGCGGGGCAGCAGTTGGGCCTCGTTAAGATTGAAGAAACGGCCGGCGTAGGTTACCGGCTGGTCCGAGCGCAGCAGCCGGGTGATGACTTCCAGCCCCTCCTCGAAGCGGGCAAAGCGGGTGGCCTTGTCGCCCAGCGGGTAGCCGAACATGTGGTGTTCGCGCTCGTTCCAGCCGGCGCCGATGCCCAGCACCATGCGGCCGCGGCTCAGGTCGTCCAGGGCCGAGGCCTGGCGGGCGAGCATGACCGGGTCGCGCATGGACACCGGGGCCACCAGCGGGCCGAAATGGATGCGGCGCGAGTGATCGGCCAGCCAGGTGAGTGAGACCATGGTCTCCAGCGCGGCGTCATCCGGCGGCTGGGCGTAGATGGTGAAGTGGTCGGCCCGAAACAGGCCGGCAAAGCCCAACTGCTCCACCGTGGCGGCCAGCTTTTGCCAGATCGGCCAGGTGACGCCGAACTGGGCCTCGCTCGAAATGGAAATCTCAATCATGCCGGGCTCCTGTTAATCGTTAAGGGGAATGGGGGGATAGTTGCCGCCGCAAAAGGCCGTGTTGCGCCGTTCAAATTCGCCCAGCCGGGCGCGGCAACTGCGCCCCTACAGCGTACGGTCCAGCGACCATTGGTTGCCCCAGGGCGCGCCGGCGCGGGGTGATGGGGCATTGCATCAGCATGGGCGGTCCAGGGCAGAACGTACAAAGATGTTCATCGTAGGGGCGTTCAATTGAACGCCCCTTCAGCGAGGAAACGACGGACAGTCAACAACGATGTCAACGGCGTCCCACGGCTCCAAAGCGTCCACTGATGCCGAAGCGACCCGGTTTTGCCGTTGATGGGTCTTACCGATCGGTGACTGGCAGGCCCGAAGACCACCTGATTTCCAGCATATTTTCGAATGAGTCGGAGTCAATGGCGGCAACCGCGTCGCTACAGCATATCGTCCAGCGACCAATGGTTGCCCCAGCGCGCGTCGATTTCGTCGCTGACGCGCTGGTAGCGAATGTCGGTGGACAGCCGGATGCGGCGCTGGGGATCAATGTTCATGGTGGAGGCGTGGATCATATACGGGCTGTGAACGACCATATCGCCGGTCTCGTAATCGGCCGCCAGCCAGCGCGTGTTCAGCTCCTCGGCCAGCGGCGCCAGGTTGAGCCCCAGCCAGTTTGACTGCATGTTTTTGTTATACGCGCTGACGCGCTCCGCCGGGGGCAGGTCTTTGTTCTTCTGCGCGAACCCGGTCTCCATCTGCCGCCCCCAGGCGGCGGAGTTTTCCAGATAGATCAGGCCGCCCATCTCCACGCTGACGTCGCCAATGGGAATCCAACTGGTGCACAGCCGGTCGGTGCCGCCGCGCAGATAGATCAGGTCATAGTGCGCGCCGGTGGTGTGCGGCTCGCGCGGAATGCCATGCCGGATGAGCTTGCGCTTGTGCAGGTAGACCGGGCCTTCCAGGAACATTTCATAAAACTGCCAGATGGGCGCCATCAGGCAAAACGATTCATAGGCCGCCCAGCGGACAATCTCCACCAGCTCGCGGTTGAAGTTGGGGATGACTTCGCCGGAGGCCAGGCCCTCCACCGGATCGCTGCCGGGCGCAATCAGCTGGCGCAGCGCTTCAAAGTAGCGCCGGCGGAAGGCCAGCACCTCGGCGCGCGGCAGCAGGTGCTTCAGCCACAGGTAGCCCTGGGCCTGATATTGCTCCCACAGCGCGGCGCGCGGTTGGGGCCATGCGCTGGGGGTGAGCCGCCCCAGGCGCCGCGGTTCGCTTGAGAGCGGGAAGCCATTACTCACCAGTTCGAGTGTCGGAAGGGAATCAATCATGCGGGCCAGCCTCGGCTGTGTTCGGGTTGATGCGGGCATTATTGTCCAGTTTGGCTGGCGCAACAAGCTTGAGATTTTCGAATGGTCTCGACACCAGCTGACAACCGTTTTGAGCCAATCGACACCAGCGTGAGATTGGTTTCGCTCCGGTTCTTCACTTGCCAGTCCAAATTCAGCTTGTCACAAACAACGATCTGGCCGTCCTTTATGGCAAATGGGCGGGCGCAATCTTCGGCGTAGAGCCTTGGACTGGGGTAAGCCGGAGGCTGGCGCTTGCCAGATGCGAAAAAGTCATGATCGTGGCGGGTGTTACCGTCATGGGCCGACAGACTATAGGAGTGGCATAGACATGGACGAATTAGTTGCAGGGGCGAAAATTGTCTACGTTCTTTCCGACCAGGAGGCAGACGACATCAGCCGGCAAATCGCGAAATATCCTGACCGGCAGCCGGCCGGCACACGAGTTTATGCGGGGCAGCGCACGCCGGCCACTGTTGTGCGCTCTCGTGGCCCGCACAATGCCGGCGAAGAGCGACTCGCGGTTCGACTCGATGGCACAGAGCCGGTGGAAAAGTCATACCACGTCTGGGCCGCCGATCTAGAGTATGCCGACGGCGCCTGGCACAAGGCGGTTAATAGCGAATAACAGATGCGCGCAGGCGGCTCGCCCGGCCGCTCCGCTCAACGTTGCGACGGGAGAAGTGCGAGACAGTCCCGAAATTGAACAGGTGGCGGCCGTGCAACGCATGGCCGCCACCTGTTCAATTTTGGGGAAAATGGTCAATGCGTAATAAGGTCAGCTCCAATTGCCCTGGCCCTCTGGCGCTGCTTCGGGCTGGGCGTTCTCCCAGCCATTCTTGCGCAGCCACTGCTCCAGGGTCAGCAGGCCGGGATAGCGCTGGCGCAGCGCGGGGATGTCGGCGTCGTAGCTTTTGCCGCTGAAGAAGCGGACCATGGCCTGCATCTCGTCGGCCGGCACAGTGCTGTTGGCCTGCGGCGGGGTAACAGCCACCGGGCGGCCCAGCACTTTGGCGATAATGGCGGCGGCTTGTGTCTCGGACGGCTGGTCGCCGGCCAATTCCAGCGTCTGGCCTGCGTACTGCTGCGGGTGGGCCAGCGCCAGCGCCACGAAGGCGGCGATGTCCTCCACCGCGATCAGTTGCAGGGGCTTATCGGCGGGCAGCCCCATGCTGGGAAAGGCGCCGTTCAGGATAGCAGGCTTTGTCCAGGGGAAGTTGTAGTTCTCCATGAAGGCCGCCGGCCGCAGGATGGTGTAGGTCAGGCCGGAGGCCTGCAGGTATTGCTCGATGAGGTGCTTGGAAGCAAAGTGCTTCTGCCCCTCGCCCCGGTGCGCCGCGCCGACGGAAGAATAGATGAAGTTCTGGATGCCGGCCGTTTTGGCCGCGTCCACCACCAGCTTGCCCTGGCGCACTTCGCCGTCGAAGCCGACCGTGGGCAGCCAGTAGTTCTGGACGCTGAAGACGGCCTGGGCGCCTTGGAAGGCCGCCTCAAGCTCGGCGCGGCTGTCCAGGTCGCCGGGCAGCACTTCGGCCCCCAGGGCGGCCAGGGCCTGCGCGGCGGGCTTGGCGCTGTCGCGGGTGAGGGCGCGCACCTGCCAGCCTTCGGCCAGCATGCGGCGGGCCACGGCGTTGCCTTGCTGGCCGGTGGCTCCGGTAACGGCGATAATTTTCTGAGTCATCGTTTTTTCTCCTGATCATTTCATTCGATATTGAATTGTTCAATATTGAAGTATTATCGCCAGGGCCGGGCGGGCGTCAACTAGCCGGATGGAGGAGGCTCTGGCCGGCCGGCTCCAGGCGGATAACGGCCATCTGCTCCAGGCGACCGGCGATTTGGGCGTCGCTGTCGGTTAGGGCAAACGGGAACTGGCTGGCGGTCCAGCCCAGCCGGCCGAGGTACAGGCGCAGCACGGGCACGGCTTCGGCAGCCGGGGCCAGGGCGGCGCGATAGGTTTCGCGCGTGTCGCCGGCCAACAGGCTGACGGCCCCGGCCGCCAGGATGTTTTGGGCCCAATCGCGTTGGCGCGTGGGCGCGGCCAGATAGCGCACGCCGTTCAACTGCACCACGCCGATGGGCGTTTGCCGCGGCCGGCCGCTGCGCCGGCCGGGCGCCTCGGCCACGCGCAGCGCCACGGCGTCCTCGCTGAAGGGCATGGCGGCGTCCGCCAGGATGCGGGCAGCCATCTGGCTGTTCATGGCGCGCAAATCGGTGCTGGGGCGAGCCGGGTCGGTCATACGGATGGGTCTCCTGGTTTGATTATAGGTAACCGATTCTGAGCGGCAAGGCTTTGTAAAAGGTTGGCTGGAAGAAAGGCATTGGAACCGCTTCTCGCCAATCTGCCGTTCGCCGCCGAATTGCGTGTGTCTGGTGTATGATTAGTGATTGGGTAGAGTTGTTTGGATCGAACAGTGGGGTAAGGTCTTATGCCTGATGGGCGGCAGGTGGGGAGTGTGGGCATGGTTTTGGCGCGCGGCGGCGCTGGGCGAGTTCGCTATGCGCCCGGATGGGGATTGAATGCCTAGCCGCCAGCGGGCCAAGCCAGCCGTGGCTCAACTGGCCAAGTGCCTCACGGGGATCACCGGGCTGGACGAGCTGACCGGGGGCGGCTTGCCGCTGGGCCGGCCGACTCTGGTATGCGGCAGCGCGGGCTGCGGCAAGACGCTGCTGGCAATGCAGTTTCTGGTGAACGGCGCGCTGGACTATGGCGAGCCGGGCGTCTTCGTCAGCTTTGAAGAAAGCCCCAAGGAGCTGGCGGAAAACGTGGCCTCGCTGGGCTTCGACCTGAAGCGCATGGTTCGGCGCAAACAAATCTGGTTGGAACATATTCAAATGGATAACAGCCGCCCGCTCGAGACGGGCGAGTACAACCTGGAGGGGTTGTTCATCCGCCTGGGGTACGCCATCACGGCCATCGGCGCCAAACGCGTGGTGCTGGATACGCTCGAAGCGCTGTTTGCCTATTTGCCCAACCGCGAGCTGGTGCGCAGCGAGCTGCACCGGCTGTTCGTGTGGCTGAAGGCGCGCGGCGTGACGGCGGTGGTGACGGCCGAACGCGGCGACGGCGCGCTGACACGCTACGGGATGGAAGAATACGTGGCCGACTGCGTCATCCTGCTCGACCATCGGGTTATCGAGCAGATTTCCACCCGGCGGCTGCGGGTGGTTAAATATCGCGGCTCGCTGCACGGCACCAACGAATATCCCTTCCTGTTTGGCCGGCGCGGCCTGTCGGTGCTGCCGATCACCTCGCTCGGGCTGGATCATCCGGTGGAAACGGCGCGCATCTCCAGCGGGGTGGCCGGGCTGGATGCCATGCTGGACGGGAAAGGCTATTATCGCGGCAGCAGCATTCTGATCTCCGGCGCCACCGGCACGGGCAAGGGCAGCCTGGCCGTGTCGATGGTGGCGGCGGCCTGCCAGCGCGGCGAGCAGTGCCTGTATTTTTCATTTGAGGAATCGCGCGACCAGATCGTGCGAAACATGCACTCAATCGGCATCGATCTGGCGCCGCATCTGCGCAGCGGCCGGCTGGAATTTCACATCGGCCGCCCGACGGTGTTTGGGCTGGAGCGGCATCTGGTGACGATGTATGACGCTGTGAACGAAGCCAAACCCGCGCTGGTGGTCATCGATCCGATCACCGAGTTTTTGAGCGTGGGCAGCCTGATGGATGTGCGCGCCACGCTCACCCGGCTGGCGGACTTTCTTAAGACCCAGGGCATTACCGCCGTGCTGACCAACCTGACCGCCTCCAGCGACGCGCAGCCGGACCTGTCGCTCTCATCGCTGGTGGATGCCTCGATCCAACTGCTGCACCTGGAGGCTGGCCGCCAGCGGCGGCGCGGGTTGTACATCCTGAAGGCGCGCGGCATGCCCCATGCCCAAGACGTGCGCGAGTATTGGCTGACGGATCAGGGCGTGACCGTGGCCGCGCCGGAAGGCGGGCCGAATGCAGCCGTGGACTCGGCCCTCCATGCCGCGCGCTGAAGCCACCTGGGATCTGCGGCTATACATCGCCGGCCAGACGCCCAAGAGCCTGGCGGCGCTGGCCAATCTGAAGCGCGTCTGCGCGGAACACCTGGCCGGCCGCTACCGGCTGGAGGTCATCGATCTGCTGCTGCACCCGGAGCTGGCCGGCCGCGACCAGATCCTGGGCATCCCCACCCTGGTGCGGAAATTGCCGCACCCCGCTGTGAAGCTGCTGGGCGATTTGTCCAACACGGAAAATCTGCTGCTGGGCCTGGACATCGCGCCGGCCGCCACCCACTGACCTCAGGCGCCCCAGCGCGGATGGATGGGCATGCCCAACCGAGCAAAAACCCAAGCTGAGTTACTGGCCGAAAACACCGCCCTGCAGCGCCGCCTGCAAGAGGCGGAGGCCACGCTGGCCGCCATTCGCGATGCGAACGTGGATGCGCTGGTGCTGAGCGGGCCGGCCGGCGAGCGCATCGTGCCTCTGCCGGGCTTCGATTCCCCCTACCGGGTGATGGTGGAGGCCTTGAACGAAGGCGCGCTGACCCTGGTGGGCGACGGGCTGATCGGCTATTGCAACCCGCGCTTTGCCGCCATGGTCCAGCGCCCGGCCGAGGAGTTAATCGGCGCCCCGTTTACGGATTTGCTGGCGGCCGGCGAGGCCGCCGCCCTGGCCGCCCTGCTGGGCCAGATGGCCCACAGTCAAGCGCGCGGCGATTTCCATCTGCGCCAGCCGGATGGCAGTGCGCGCCAGGTGCAGCTCTCGGGGCGGCCGCTGCAATTGTCTGGGCTGGAGGCCGTGGTGCTGGTGGCCACTGACCTGACCGAGCGTGTTGAGGCCGAGGCCCGCTTGCGGTTCCAGGCGCAATTGCTGGGCGCGGTGGGCCAGGCGGTAATTGCCACCGACCAGGCCGGGCGAATCACCTATTGGAACCCGGCGGCCGAGGCGCTGTATGGCTGGCCCGCCGCCGAGGTGTTGGGGCGGCCGGTGCTGGATGTGGTGTCAAGCGACGCCACGCGCGAGCAGGGCCAGGAAATTATGGATCAACTGTCCGCCGGCGCAAGCTGGTCGGGTCAATATACTGTCCGGCGGCGCGACGGCACGCCGTTCCCGGCTTACGTCACCGACTCGCCGGTGCTGGATGCAGCCGGCCGGCTGATCGGCGTGATTGGCGTCTCGTTCGACATCGGCGAGCGCCAACGGTCGGAAGAGGCCCTGCGCCAATCCGAAGAGAGTTACCGCGATTTGTTTGAAAACTCAATCGTGGGCATTTCACAGGCGCGGCCGGATGGGTCCTTGCTGCGGGTGAACAGCGCTTTCGCGCGCATGTACGGCTACGATAGCCAGGCGCAAATGATCGCCGAGGTCACCGACATTCGGCGCCAGCTTTACGCGCACCCGGAAGAGCGGGACGCGCTGCTCCAACAATTGGACCGCGAGGGCCAGGTGGCGTCGCGCGAGTTCGAGGTGGTTCGGCGCGACGGCTCGCGGAAGTTTGTGCTGGTGACCATGCAGAAAGTGGAAGACGCCAGCGGCCGGCTGCTGTATTTCCAGGCCAGCCACAGCGACATTACCGACCGCAAGCAAGCCGAGCTGGAAACCCGCCAGCGGCTGGCCGAGCTGGAGGGGGTGCAGCGCATCTCGGCGGCGCTGCGCACCGCCGGGACCGCCGAAGAAATGCTGCCGGTGCTGCTGGACGAAACGCTGGCGGTGCTGCACACCGAGGCCGGGACCATCTGGCTGATCGAAGATGATGGCCTGCGGCTGCGGCTGGTGGCGGCGCGCGGCTGGTTCACTCAGATCAAACTGGAGCCGGAGGTCGGGCTGACGGAAGGCCTGATCGGGGAGGCCTGGCGCACGCACAAGCCATACGCCACGCGCGAATTTGCCAGCGACTTATTGGGCCGCCCGGCGGCGCGGGCCCTGATGCCGGCCGGTTGGGGCGGGGCGATGGTGCCGATTTTAGGCGTGGAGCAGGTGGTGGCGATGATCCAGGTCGCGATAGCGCTGCCGCGCGAGCTGCAGGCGCCCGAGATGCACCTGCTGATGACGCTGAGCGAGATTGCCGGCAGCGCCATCCAGCGCAGCCGGCTGCATGCGGAAACCGAACGGCAGTTGGCGAAGCTGGCGGCGCTGAGCGAGATCGATCGCGCCATCGTGTCGACCTTCGACATCAAGGTTGTGCTGGCGGTGCTGGTGAGCGAGACGATCGCCAAGCTGAACGTGGCCGCCGCCGATGTGCTGCTGCTGGATCACGCGGCCGGCCGGCTGCACCCGGTGGCCAGCCAGGGGTTTGGCAGCCTGGAGGCCGTCAAAGGCTCGCTGGGCTTGAGCGAAGGTTTCCCCGGCCAGGTGGTCATGACGCGCCAGTTGGCGCATTTCTCCGGCCCGGCGCTGGCCAACGAAGGCTCGCGCCGCGCCGGCGCGCTGGCCCAGGAAGCTTTCGTCGAATACTTTGCCGTGCCGCTCATCGTCAAGGGCCAAGTGAAGGGCGTGCTGGAGGTCTTTCAGCGCGCGCCGTTTGCGCCAGATGCTGCCTGGCTGGACTTCCTGAACGCCCTGGCCGGCCAGGCCGCAATTGCCATCGACAATGCCACGCTCTTCAGCGATTTGCAGCGCTCGAACCTGGACCTGACCCTGGCCTATGACGCCACCATCGAGGGCTGGTCGCGCGCGCTGGACCTGCGCGACAAAGAGACCGAAGGCCATTCGCTGCGGGTGACCGAACTGACCCTGCGGCTGGCCCAGGCGCTCAGGATCAGCGAGGCCGACCTGGCGCAGGTGCGCTGGGGGGCGCTGCTGCACGACATCGGCAAGATGGGCATCCCCGACCGCATCCTGCTCAAGCCCGGGCCGCTGACGGATGACGAATGGGTGCTGATGCGCGAGCACCCCAACCTGGCCTACCAGATGCTGTCTCCAATTTACTATCTGCGCGGGGCGCTGGACATTCCCTACTGCCACCACGAGAAATGGGACGGCAGCGGCTACCCGCGCGGGCTGGCCGGCACGCAGATACCGCTGAGCGCGCGCGCCTTTGCCGTGGTGGATGTGTGGGATGCGCTGCGCTCCGACCGGCCGTACCGGCCGGCCTGGCCCGAGGCCCGCGTGCGCCAGCACATACAGGAGCTGGCGGGCGCGCACTTCGATCCACAGGTGGTGGCGGCCGTGTTCGAGGACGGGTTGTTTGACCACTCGGCCTAGCGCGCACTAGGGCCGCGCGGCGGGCCGGCTAGCCTTCGCCGGCGGTGCCGAGCTTCTTGCACAAATCCCCCAACTGCTTTTGCTCGTCGGCGCTGAGCACGCTCATCTGGTCCACAATGGCGGTCAGATGGCCGGGCAGGGCGCCGGCGATAACTTTTTTGCCTTTGGGGGTGAGCGCCACCAGCAGGGCGCGCCGGTCGTCGGGGGCCGGGGCGCGGCTCACCAGGCCGGCTTTTTCCAGGTTATCAATGACCAGGGTGATGTTGCCCGGGCTGCGCAGGGTCTTGACGCTGATGACGTTGGGGCGCAGCGGGCCGAGGTGATAGAGCGCCTCCAGCACGGCAAACTGGCTAAAGGTCAGGTCGCCGTTGGCGCGGCAGGTCTTCAGGCGGCGGCCGAGCGAGTCGCCGGCGCGCATGAGCTTGATGTAGGTTTTGAGGGCCAGGGTTTCCTGGGCTGAGCCTTTATGATGAGTTGGCATGCTGGCTCGCTTTCGCTCGACAGGGTCGCCGCTGGGATGCGGGTGTCCGCTATGGTAACACCCTTTGGCCGCCGGGCGCCGCGCGAAGCTGGGCAGGTCTTAGCGTCGAGGATCGTTGGCTACCCATCGCTCAGCGCGTAAGCCATGGCTTCTTCGGCGCTCATGGCCTGGCCGGCGTCGGAGGCGGCGGCGAGGGCGGCCACCTTCGGCCCGTCGCGCCAGCCGGGCAGGAGGGTGTCGAGCGAGGAGTCTTCCCACGGTTGGCGCTTCTGCCGCGCCCACAAGGCCTGAGACGCGCCAGACAGGCGGGCGGCGCGGGCCGGCCGTCCGGCCTGCGCGGCGATGCGGGCCAGTATCCCCAGGTTGCTGGCAATCAAGTCGTAGTCGGGTATCTGCTTCGCCTGGTATAGGCTCTCGCGGCAATATTCCGCGGCCTGGTCAAGTCTGCCTTGCTGAACGGCCACCAACGCCAGCCAGCGCGGGACACTGGCAGCGTGGTCCTGACGCCAGGACCCGGGCGCAGACTCGTTCATGGCTTGCGCTTGCTGGAAATAACCGTGGGCCTCATCATATTGGTCTAAGGAGAGACAGGCATTGCCAAGGGTGAGTAATGCAGGCTGGCTGCCCCACTCAAGCACGCCGAACTCGCGTCCGACCCTTTGAAAATGCCGCAAGGCTTCGCCGGCGTGCCGTTTCGCATCCAAATATCGGCCTTGCCACATAGCCACTTGAGCTTTCCCATACGCCGTCCAGGCAAGCGCCGCCGAATATTCGTCTGACGGAATCTGGCCGGCCAACTCTGGAAGGATGGCTTCCGACTCAGCG
>JAYTFQ010000578.1:0-4715 GCA_043734225.1 Anaerolineales bacterium
GGTGACGAACTGCAGGGCCGCATCCTTGACCGCCGAGTCTTTGTTGATCATCATGGGGTGGATGCGGGCGATGGACTTGTTGCTGGCCCACGGGATTGGGGCGCTGGCCAGCAGCGGGTAGAGATCCGGGAACTTTGGCTTGTAGCTGCCGACAGCGGCCGAGACCACCAACTGCTGCGCCAGGGCGCTCGTGCCAAACAGGCGGTCGGCCGTCGGACCGTCGGCGCCTTGCGGCATAGCTACGTCGTACAATTGCTTGAACAGCTTCAAGCCCTTGATGATGGGGTCGGAGGTCAGCAGGGGCGTCTTGCCTTTGGCCCACACGCCGTCGTACGGCATGCAGTATTCCTCAAGCTTGAACCAGAAATCGGACGCTTCCTTCACAAGGTGGTTGGACCAGAAGCCGTAGACCTGTTTGTCGCGATTGGTGATCGTCTTGGCCAACGCTACCAGTTCATCAGGTGTCTTGGCTGGGGAGACGCCAGCATCCTTGTACATCTTGCTGTTGTAGATGATGCCGAAGGCCACGGTCACCATGTCCAGACCATACAGGTGACCATCTTTGCGCATGGCATCGTGAGCAGAGCTCAGGTCCGTTATGTTGTTGGTGGTCAGAACGCTATCTAATGGAAATAGTAGATCGGCCTTGATCAAGCGGGGCGCCAACTCGGGCGTGGCCATCACAATGTCGCCGTCGAGCTTGCCGGACTGCGCTCCAACAATGGTCTTGGTCGTGTAGGCGTCAAACGGGATCTGCTCGGCCTTGACCTCGATGTCCTTCTGGGAGTCGTTGAACTCCTTGATGAAGGCGTTCCAGGTCTTGCCGCGGTTGCCTTCCTCGAACCACCAGGACAGGTAGCGGACAGTCTGCTTGGCGCCGGTGTTGACGGCCGGGGCAGTGGCCGGGACGGAAGTGGCGGCCGCGGCGGCGGTCGCGGCCGGGGCCGCCGTGGTCGCGGCCGGCGCGCAAGCAGCCAGGGTGGCCGCCGCAGCGCCGAAGCCCGCGGCCGTCAGGAATTTCCGGCGGCTGATCGGGGTGCCGGGTTTACCAAGCGTCTGATCTGACTTGGAAACTGATTTGCGTTCTTTCATGGTGCGATTCTCCTCCCAAGAACAAGCTAAAACTTTCACCAAAGAGCTCGGATGCACGTGCCTCATCTCTCAAGGGCCGGGCGGCAAATCGGCAATGCGCGCACACAGGGGGCGTTTTTTTGGGGTCAGATCGTTGTCTCCACCTCCCATCCAACTGGCCAGCCAGGTGGGTCAACTGATTGGACACATGCCAGACCGGGTTGTTGCGCTTTCAGCGTCAAATGGAGCTGACGCGTGTCACTTGAAAGTAGAGAAGACGACATTTGTCCTAAATTGGTGACCGTCAACTGTTGACTGTTGACGAGTATAGTAGTAATGTTTTTAGATGTCAATACTGGTATTGGAAAACTGACTTGTCTAAAACACGAACATCAAATAGCAAACATCTGCGTTTGGCTTGAGTGACAATGGGGTAGAGCTTCGTGATCACCGATGGGACGTCGTTTGCACTGCCACCCAAGCGCACCCTGACTGAAGATGTCATTGAGCAGTTGCGCAACGCTATCTTTAGGGGCTACTTTGCGCCAGGCCAGCGTCTGAGCGAAGAACAATTGGCTCGATCCTTGAAGGTCAGCCGCGGGCCAATCCGCGAAGCGCTGGTGCGCCTGGAGCGGGAAGGCCTCATTGCGAGCCAGGCCAACCGCCGGATGATTGTGGCCCAGCTTTCGCGGCGCGACCTGGAGGAAGTCTATACCATCCGGCTGGCTTTGGAACGATTGGCCGTCCAATACGCCGTCCACTATGCCCAGTCCAAGGATTTTGAGGCGCTGGAAGCCAACACTCAACTATTGGAGGAGGCCGTCGCGCGCGGGATTACGGAGCATGAGGCTGCTACCCTGGATATTGGTTTTCACGACCTCATCTATCGCGCCTCCGGACACGAACACGTTCTGCACGCGTGGTTGAACATCCGTTCCCAGGTCTATTTATTCTTGCTGTCCCGCAACCTGGCCAATCCAGACTTTCGCGACCGCGTCATCAGTCGTGGGCATCGCGATATTCTGGATGCCTTGAATAAACGCGATGAAGTCCGCGCGGTGCAGTCTATTGAGGGACATCTGCGCTCGGGTTATGCGTACATTTATCAGAACTACCCTGGGCACGATGGCTCGTCCGAACCGGCCGAGCCCGGTCCGTTAGGTGATCTGGCCCCACGTCTGCAATGACGAAATAGAGTTGCTGCCAGCGTCGTGGCGGAGAACTCATTCTTCAGGGCGCTCGTCAACGAGACTGGCGCCGTTTGCTGGCTGCACCAGCACGGTCAAGCTGCCTGTCAGCAGCGCAGAAATGAGCTGAAATTCGTGATCGAAGAGCTATTTTCACTCAAGGGACGCGTGGCGCTCATCACTGGGGGCAATGGTGGCCTGGGCCGGGTCATTGCGCTGGCCTACCGTGAAGCTGGCGCACAGGTGG
Organism: Anaerolineales bacterium; assembly: GCA_043734225.1. Lineage (GTDB taxonomy): Bacteria > Chloroflexota > Anaerolineae > Anaerolineales > UBA6663 > JAYTFQ01. Next base: position 2,506 of record JAYTFQ010000578.1, read on the forward strand.
TCATCACGGGTCGCAATCCGGAAAAGAACCAGGCCATCGGCCAGGAGCTCGGTGACGCGAAGTCCGTGCTGCTGCTCGACGTGTATGACGAGGCAGCGGTCGAGCGCACGATGGCCCAGGTCAACGAGCGCTTCGGCCGGCTCGACATCCTGGTCAATAATGCCGGGCAATCCAGGCGGGGCTACGTGCCCGACGTGTCCAAAGCGGATTGGGAAGACATCCTGAATGTCAACCTGACCGGTCCCTTTTTGTGCGCCTCGCACGCCGCGAAGCGTATGATCGCGGGCGGGCGGGGCGGCAAGATTATCAACGTGTCATCACTTTACGCGCTGTATGGTCCCCCCAACGTTGCCAGCTACGCCGCCAGCAAAACAGGCCTCCTAGGCCTGACCCGTTCGCTGGCGGTCGAGCTTTCCAAACATAATATCCAGGTAAATGCCATTCTACCCGGCTGGTATTTGACTGAGATGACCGGCCACTTGAAGAACATGCCATTGGCCGATTACATTCGGCGGAAAACGCCCGCCGGCCGCTGGGGCAACCCCCAGGATTTGGTCGGAGTGGCGATCCTGTTGGCCTCGGCGGCCTCAGACTTCATGACCGGCACGGCTATCCCCATTGACGGCGGCTACTCAGTGGCTGATCGCCTGCTATACGATTGAGCGCCCATGCCCACCATTGTCATCGCTTACGCTGATTTTCCGGACACGACCGTCGAGGCCGAGATTTTGAAGGCCGTCGGGGCCGACATCGTGCCGATTGCCGGTCTGGAGACGCCCGAACAGCTTGCGGCCGCGCGCCAGGCGGATGGATTGATGGTGACGATCCAGCCAGTTCCAGCTAGTGTGTTGACCAGCATGCTCCGCTGCCGCATTGTCAGCCGGGTGGGCACCGGGCTGGATGCCATTGACATCCCCGCGGCCACCGCGCGTGGCATTTGGGTCACGAATGTGCCTGACTACGCCGTGGACGAAGTCTCCACGCACGCCATAACGCTCCTGCTGGCCCTGGCCCGCCGCTTGCCGCGGATGCTGGAGTCGACCCGGCAGGGTATGTGGGATTCCAGGCTCGCGCGCCCTTTCCCCCGGCTGCGCGGCCAAACCCTGGGCGTGCTCGGCTTTGGGCGCATTGCGCGCCTGACGGCCGCTAAGGCGCGCGGGCTGGGGCTGGAGGTGATTGCTCACGACCCCTATGTTCCCGCGCCAGATATGGAAGCGCTTGGGGTGCGAGCCGTGGACGCCGCCGGCCTGTGGCGCGAATCAGATTTTATCTCGCTGCACACGCCTTTGACCGAGGGCACGCGCCAAATTGTCAATGCCCAAAGTCTGGCGCAAATGAAGCCGGCCGCGTATCTGATCAACACGGCCCGCGGCGCGCTGATTGACGAGGCGGCCCTGCTGCAAGCGGTGCGCTCCGGCCAAATTGCCGGCGCGGCCCTGGATGTGCTCAGCACCGAACCGCCCGCGCCCGATCATCCCTTGCTGCATGACGAACATATCCTCATTACGCCTCACTACGCCTGGTATTCTGAAGCCGCCAATCGCGAGGTGCGCATCAGCGCCGCCGAGGAAATCGTGCGCGTGCTGCGTGGCGAAAAGCCGCGCTGCCCCGCGAACCAGGTCCTTGACCAACGAAAGGAAAGCTGAAATCGGATAACATGCCAACCCTCGCCGCCGGCACGCTGCGCCTCAACGTTCAGGCCATCCTGGAAGCGACCGACACACCGCCCGACCTGGCCCAAATTGTGGCCGAGGCGCTGGTGGAGGCCAACCTGGTTGGGCATGATTCGCACGGGCTGATCCGCCTGCCCCAATACATCGACATGGTGCGCCAGGGCCAGGTGAAGCCCGCCGCCCGGGCGAGTGTGCTCAGCCGCCAGCAGGCCACTGCCCGCGTGGATGGCGCGCGCGGCTGGGGCCAACCCGCGGCCCGCCTGGCAACCGACACGGTGATTGGCCTGGCCCAGGAATACGGCGTGGGGGCAGCGACCATCGACCACTGCAACCACATCGGCCGGGTCGGAGAATACGTTGAGCGCATGGCCAAGGCTGGCCTGATTGGGCTGACGCTATGCAATGTGGGCGCGGCCGTCGCGCCTTTCGGCGGGCGCCAGGCTCGCATGGGCACCAACCCCATGGCCTGGGGCATTCCACGCGGCGCCGGGCAGGACCCACTGGTGGTCGATTTTGCCACGTCGGTGGTGGCCGAAG
>JAYTFQ010000579.1:0-5095 GCA_043734225.1 Anaerolineales bacterium
CGCGTCAGCAGCTTGATGAGCGTGGTTTTGCCGGCGCCATTCGGGCCAACCAGGGCGATCTTTTCACGCGGGTGGATCACCAGGTTCACGTCGCGCAGCGCCCAGTCCTCGTGGCCTTCATAGCGAAACGACACGCCGCGAAACTCGATGCCCTGCTGGATGTCCTTGGGCGCCGGCACCGGCGTGGCCGTTGCGATCATCTGCGTTTTTAGTTCCAAGAAAGCAAACAGGTTGCTCATAAACAGGCCGTTCTCATACAGCTCGCTCAGGCCCTGCAGCACCGCCTCAAACATGCTCTGGCTGCTGCGGAAGATGCCCAGGTACAGGGTCATATCGCCCAGTGTGATCAGTCCGCCAACGGCTCGCCACACAATCCAGGCATACGCGCCGTAGTAGGTCACTGTGGCCACTAGCCCCCAGCCCAGCGAGGCCAGGCTCCGCTTTTGCGCGATGCCCTGATCCTCGCGCAGAAACTTCCAGAACAGGCTGGCATACCGCCCCAACAGCGGCTCGCCCAGGCCGAATAGTTTCACTTCCTTAACCGCGTCATAGTCGGTCAGGATGTGCTCCAGATAATTCAGCAGCCGGGCCTCTGGCGCGCGCCACGACAGCACGCGGAAATTCAGCTCCGCGTACCGGCTCTGCGCGATAAAGGCCGGCAGGGTGGCCAGGAACAGCACCAGCGCCAGCCATGGGCTAAACCGCACCAGCAGCGCCGCGAATGACAGCAGCGTGATGATGTTCTGCACCACATAAAAACCGCCGTTGACGATTTGCAGGCTGCGATAATCCGCCTCGCGCCGCGCGTTCTGCATCTTGTCGTAGAACTCGGCGTTCTCGAAGTGCGCCAGGTCCAATTCCAGCGCCTTGCCGATAATGCTGGTATTGATCGTCAACACAATCCGCGCGTGCAGCACGTGCTCGGCCAGTGTGCGCGCCTGCCCGTTGGCGGCCTGCAGCACCAGCAGCACAAACTCGGCGATCAGCAGCGGCAGCACGGCTTGCAGCCCGGCTGGCGCGCCGGTGTGCGCGTTGATGGCGTTCACCACCGCATCCACAATCAGCTTGCCCACCCAGGCCTGCCCGGCTGGCAGCAAGGCGCCGACCAGCGTGCTGCCGGCCATGGCCAGCGACGACGGCCAATGCGCCTGCCACACCAGGCCGAAGGCGCGCCGGATGTTCATGAACGCATCGGCCACCTTGGCCCGGCGTTCTCGGATCAGACTTGCGATTTGCTGGCGGCGCGAGGCCGCCCGGGTTGGGTCCATCGTCATTTCGGTTGCGGCTCAGTTTCTGTTCCGTGGGTTATAGGAGTCAGTCGGCAGTATAGACGGCGCTTGTTGCCGCTGCAATTGGACGAACGTCCAGTACCTTACCACCGGTCGATTTCCAACCGGCCGTCCTCCAATTTCCAGATTTCCGTGGCAAACCCGGCAATGAAAAACCGGTCGTGCACCACCGCCAGCACAGTTCCCTCAAAAGCCGTCAAGGCTTGCTCGAAGCGCGCCCGCGACGGAATATCCAGATGATTGATCGGCTCGTCCAGCAGCAGGAAGTTGCAGCCCTGCGCCACCAGGCTCGCCAGCGCCAGCCGCGCCCGTTCGCCAAACGACAGTGCGCCCAATGGCACAAACACCTCGTCACCCGTGAACAGAAAATAGTGCAAGAATGCCCGTGCCTGGGTCTCTGACATTGACGCCACTCGATGCCCCGTCTCCAGCGCGTTCAACCCTGTGTCTAGTAGTTCTTGCTCCTGCGCCATGTAGCCCACCCGCACGTTGGCCCCCAGCCGCACCCTGCCCGCCAGCGGCGCCAGCCGCCCCGCAATCGTCCGCGCCAGTGTCGTTTTGCCGGCGCCGTTCGGCCCGATCAGCGCCACGCGCGCGCCGTTTGCAATATGAGCATTCACGCCTGCCACAAACTGCTGGTCGCCATAGCCGATCGTCAAATCTTCCAGCGCCAGCACGTCCTGGCCGCTGGTCGGCGCCTCCCCAAAGGCCAGCTTCATTTGCCAACCAGACTGCGGCTTTTCCAATCGCTCGTTCGTCAGCAGTTGTTGCACCCGCTTTTCCACCTGCTTGGCCCGCCCCACCGTGCCCGCGCTGCGGTTGCCAAAGAATCCCTTGGCAAACTTGTCGCCATTATCGGCTTTGCCCCCGCGCTTCATTTTGGCCAGTCCGCGCAAATGCCGGGCTGTGTTACGCAGCCGGCCAATCTCAATCTGCTGGTCGCTGTACGCCTGCCGGGCGTGTTCGCCTTTTGCCAGCTTTTGCGCCTCATTATCGCTATAGCTGCCGGCGTAAGCGCGCAGGCCATGCGTCTTGGGGTCGAGTTCCAAAATCGTGTTCACGCTGCCATCCAGAAAAGCCCGGTCGTGCGATACGATCACAACCGCGCCCCGGTAGGCCGTCAGCCACTGCTCCAGCCAGTCGAGCATGTCCATGTCCAGGTGGTTGGTGGGCTCGTCCAGCAGCAATAACTGCGGGTCCGTCAGCAGCACGCCAGCTAGCGCCAGGCGCGTCTTCTGCCCGCCGCTCAGGTTGGCCACCGGCGTCGCGGTCGGCAGGCGCCCCAGGCCCAGCGCGGCCAGGATCGGGGCTTCCTGCTCGGGTGCATGGGCCGCTGCGGCCAACTGTACCAGGGTGCTGTCGTACGCTGTCTGCAAGGCCGTCTGATTGGGGTCTTGCGCCAGGGCAACCGCAAGTCGCTCCAGCATCTCAATGAGCGCGGGCATATCTCCCAGCCCGCGCCCAAGGTAGTCGGCGATGGATTCAGACGGGCCAAACTCCAGCCCCTGCGGCAGATACCCCAACCGCAGCGATGCCGGCGTATACAGCACGCTGCCGCTGTCGGCCCCCTCGACGCCCGCCAGAATGCGCAGCAATGTGGTCTTGCCGCTGCCGTTCGGCCCCACCAGCCCGGCCCGCTCGCCGAGGCTCAGCCCAAACGACACAGATGACAACACCGGCTCGAGGCCGTAAGACTTTGAGATTTGGTTTGACATTAACATAAGCAGCCTGGCGCCAGGAAAATAAAAACCGAGGGCAAACGGCCCTCGGTTTCATTAGATTGGCGACAGTCGGGACGGCGCGACCCGATGTGTGATCTACCGATGCACGTTACCCACGCAAATTCCGAGTTATAGGTTGCTCCACGTCATGTCGCTGCTCCTCGTTGGTTGAGAATCAGATTATATCACGCGCGCCGCCGGCGGTTGACAAATATCGCCACGGCCGCCACCGCGACGCCGCTGAGCCCAATCAGCATGGCCAAAACCGGCGCCAGCCGATTGGCGCTGTCGGCGCTCGCGGCCGCCACGGCGAATTGGAAGCTGCCTTCGGTCGAGTGCCCGTCCTCGGTCACCGCCGTCCACTGCACGGTGTAGGTTGCCGGCGCCAGCGGCCGGCCGACCAAAGCCTGCAGCTCCGAGCCCGCCACCGAGGTGGTCAGCCCCGTCACCGGCTGAAACTGGCCGGTGAACAATTGGACGGTGCTGGCGCTGGCCAGCGGCTGGCTGAAACTCAGGCGAACGGTCCCCGGCGAAGCGGCTACCGTGCTGCCCGCCGCTGGTTCAGAACCGATCAAATCCGCGTGGGCGGCCGCGCCCGCCACCACCAGCGCCGCCAGCAGCCCGGCCGCCAGCAGTGCCGCCAGCCATTGCCGGCTTGCCGCCCGCCAATCGCTGGCGCTGTGGCCACTCATGGCGCCAGCAGCGGCTGCAGCGCCTCTTTCAATTCGCGTGGCGATATCGGCCCGCCCAGGTTGGCCGTCACCTTGCCCTTAGCATCGATCACAAATGTCCACGGCTCGCCCTGCAAATGCCACTCGGCCATTTCATCCGCGTACACCAATGGGCTGAACGTCTTATAAACTTCGATGTGAATGAAATTGACCTTTTCTTTCAGGTCGCGATAAACCGTCTTCACGCTATTGACCACCGGCGCGCACAGCCGGCTGGTGCAATACGCCGGCGTGGCAAAGGTCACCACCGTCGGCTTGCCCGATTGCAGCGCCTGGGCCACGGTCATCTGATACAGTCCCGGCTCAGCCGGGTTGTCCGAAGACAGCTTCGTGATATCCAACTCGGTCGCCAGCGTCCGGTTGTGGCTGGCCGGCGGTGCCTCGCCAATCTGCGGTGCGTTCGGCTTATCCAGAGTTTGGATAGTGAACTGCGCCTGCGCCTGGCTGCCATCCGCCAGTGTGACGATCGCCCCCAGCCCCCAATACCCGGCATGCGGCAGTTGCGGGAAAACCACCCAATATGGAATGTTGTAGTCGCTGTAATTGTTAGCACTGCCCTTCCAGCTCGGCGTAGGAGTGCCGGAGGCCAGATCAAACGCGATGACGGCGATGCTCATCGCGCTGGTGATGGGCTCGGACCCCTGGAAGATCACAAACGGCACGCGCGGCGTTCCAACACCAAAATCATTCGAGGCCACCGCTACCGATAACGCCGAAGGCCCGCTGCCCGCCGTTGCAAGTACGGCCACCGTCGCCGTCGCGGGAGCCGAGCAGCTCGCGACCACCATAGCCAACACCACCACAGGCATGCCAATCCATCGCTTCACCGCCGCCACTCCCTTGCTTGCACGGGTTCCGAAATGAATCAGCCCGGTTAATCGCGCTGAACCATTTCGACTTAGTTCTATTTCAACAGGCGTTGGAAGACAGCGTCCACCGCTTCCGGGCTGATGCCAACCAGAGAAATCAGCTTGTGCTCGCTGGTCTCGCCCGCAATGATGTCAATTTGATTGGCCGGCAAGCCCAGGGTTTGTGCCAGAAATGCCACCAGGGCCTTATTCGCCGCCTCGCCCACCGGCGGCGCCGCCACTTTGATCTTGATCATGCCGTCCGCCATCAGGCCCGCCACTTCGGTCTTGCGCGCCCGCGGCTGCACTTTCACCGTAATCGCCGCCCCTTGCCGCGCATCGCTGAACTTGGCTTTGGTCATGGCTGCCCCACCTGGTTGCCGCCCTACCGAAAGGCCGCCCGCACCAGCGCCACCAGAATTTGGCCAACAATTTGGACCACGATTAAGGCGATCATGGGCGTGAAATCAATCATGCCCGTTGGCGAGAGCAGGTTGCGAAAGGGC
>JAYTFQ010000580.1:0-4139 GCA_043734225.1 Anaerolineales bacterium
CATTTTTGTGTGGCGCCGGGTTATGCCTGTATAATTCGCCCACTCCGCAGTCACCGGTTTTCATAGGGGCCATCCTTGCCAGATTTCGACAGCCGGCCAGCCGCGACGCTGCACGAACCGCTGACACGCCGCGAGCGCGAGATTCTGCCGCTGCTGGCCGAGGGCCTGACCGGGCCCGAGATCGCCGAGCGGCTGACGCTGGGGATCAGCTCGGTCAAAACCCACATGCAGCACCTGTATGGCAAACTGGGCGCGAACAGCAAGCGCCAGGCGGTGAGCCGCGCCCGCGAGCTGGGGCTGCTGCTGCCAGCGCCCGGCGCGAACGCGCCGGCCGAGCCGGACAGCACCGGCGCACTCCTGGCCCGGCTGGCCGCGGCGCAGTCGGGTCCAGCGGCACGGCACAACCTGCCGCAGCCGTTGACCAGCTTTGTGGGGCGCCGGCGGGAGATGGACGAGTGCCGGCGCCGGCTGCGGAACACCCGGCTACTGACCCTGACCGGCCCGGGCGGCAGCGGCAAAACCCGGCTGGCGCTGGAAATGGCGCCTGTGTGCCTGGGCGACTTCACCGACGGCGCCTGGCTGGTGACGTTGGCGCCGCTGAGCGCGCCGGCGCTGGTGCCGCAGGCCGTGGCTCAGGCGCTGCGGTTGGTCGTGACCAGCGGGCAGCCGGTCCAGCGGGCGCTGAGCGAGCACCTGCGTGACAAGACCTTGCTGTTAATTCTTGACAACTGCGAGCACCTGGTGGCGGCCTGCGCCGAGCTGGCCGAGGCGCTGCTGCAGGGCGCGCCCAACCTGCGCATCCTGGCGACCAGCCGCGAGGCGCTGGGCGTGACGGGCGAGAGCAGCTCCCCGGTGCTGGCGCTGGCGCTGCCCGACACAGGTTCGCCACTCACATTGGAGATGCTGGCCCAAACAGAAGCGGTGCGGCTGTTTGTGGAGCGGGCCGCGGCGGTGCGGCCAGACTTTGCCTTGAGCGAGGCCAATGCCGCCGCCGTGGTCCAGATTTGCCAGCGGCTGGATGGGATTCCGCTGGCGATTGAGCTGGCGGCGGCGCGCACACGCGCCCTGACGGCCGAGCAGATTGCCGACCGGCTCGACCAGCGTTTTGGGCTGCTCACCAGAGGCAGCCGCACGGCGCCGGCGCGCCAGCAGACCTTGCGCGGCGTGATTGATTGGAGCTATGACTTGCTCTCCCTGGCCGAGCGCCGCTTGCTGCGGCAACTGTCGGTCTTTGCCGGCGGCTGGAGCCTGGAGGCGGCCGAGGAAGTGTCGGACGCGCCGAACGTGCTGGATCTGCTCAGCCAGGTGGTGTCGAAGTCGCTGGTGTTGGCTGAGCAGCGTCCGAGCCAGGAAGCGCGCTTCCGGATGTTGGAGACGATCCGCGCATACGCCCAGGAAAAACTGGCCGAGACGGGCGAGGCCGAGGCGGCCCAGAACCGGCACCTGGCCTACTGCGTTGCATTGGCCGAAGAGGCCGAGCGTAAACTGTTCGGCCACGGCCAGGTGCAGTGGCTGAGGCGCCTGGACCAGGAGCACGACAATCTGCGGGCCGCGCTCGGCTGGGCCGTCCACAGCGGCCAGGCTGAGCCGGCCCTGCGCCTGTCCGGCGCGCTGAGTCAATTTTGGGAGATACGCGGCCACCAACTCGAGGGGCATCGGTGGCTGGATGCCGCGCTCAGCCTGAGCGAGCCACAGCCCAAACGATGGCGGGCCAAAGCGCTGGTGCAAAAAGGCTGGCTGGAAGATGAAAATGACAACGACCGGGACTATGCATGGCTGGCGGAGAGCCCGAGCCTGTACCGCGAATTGGGGGACCAGGCCGGGACCGCGGCGGCCATGCTGGTCATGGCAGTCGCCAACGAGCGGAATAAGGAACCTGGCCTGGTGCTGCGGCAACTCGACGAAGCCCTGGAACTGCTGACCACTGCTGGAGATGACGGGGGCATCAGCACCTGTCTATATTACATGGGGCGTCAGGCCGTGAGCGCAGGCCATCACGCCCAGGCGCTGGCGTTATTTCAACGCCGCGCCGATTTGTTGCGCGAGATGGGCGACCGTTGGAACATGACGACGGCGCTTAACGAGCTGGTTGTCCTCTACTGGCTGGATGGTGAGGCGGCCAAGTCGCGAGCATTGTTGGATGAAAGCCTGGCCGCGGTTGAAGCGCTCGGAGGCGGCTGGGGACTGTACCTGGCACTAAATGTCGCCAACAAACATACGATGGCGCTTGGCGACTATGAGCGGGCCCGCGCCGAGGCACTGATCATTCGGAATGCGCCCGGCCGGCCGCGGAACATTGCGTCTGGACGAACACGCCTGGGCCAGATCGATTATCTCCAGGGCCGGCTGCCCGAGGCCCAGGCCCACCTGGAAGCGGGGCTTAGGTTGTATCGGGCGCTGAACGACGCGAACGGCATGGGCTGGGTGCCGCCCTGGCTGGGATGCGTGGCTTATCGGGAAGGCAACCTGGATCGGGCACAGGCGCTCATCGAAGAAGGCCTGGCGATCCAAGAAACAAAACGCGAAGTGGGGGAGTTGGCGTTTTCGCTGCTGGCGCGCGGGGATGTGGGCCGCGCGCAAGGCCAGCCCGCCGTCGCCGCCGACTATTACGGGCGCAGCTTGAGGATGGTGGTGGAAATCCACGATCAGCCAGACGTGGCCGAGCGGCTGGAAGGCTTTGCCAAACTGGCCGGCGTGGCCGAGCAGCCGCAGCGCGCGGCCAGGCTGTTCGGCGCGGCCCAGGCGCTGCGTGACCGGATTGGCACGCCAATCCCGCCGGTGGAGCGGGCGGACTATGACGCGGCGCTGGCGCAGGCGCGGGCGCAGTTGGATGAGGCGGCCTTCGGCGCGGCCTGGGCCGAGGGGCGGGCGACCGGGTGGGAGGCAGCGGCGGCGTATGCGCTGAGTGAGTGAGAAGCTTGCACGCGGGCGGTTGAAACCGCGTCAACAAATTCACGACCCGCATCTGCGATGGGGCAAGTGAGTCCGCCTGCGCGGACTCGATTCCAGGGCAAAAGACTTTTTCGGTCAGGATTCCGCGCCCGCTTGCATCGTGAGCTGCGGCTCGCCATATTTTCCGTGGTGCGCTGCCGATAGACCAGCATAAGATCGAATCCGCCGCACGGTGGAACGCATTTTTGTGTGGCGCCGGGTTATGCCTGTATAATTCGCCCACTCCGCAGTCACCGGTTTTCATAGGGGCCATCCTTGCCAGATTCCGACAGCCGGCCAGCCGCGACGCTGCACGAACCGCTGACACGCCGCGAGCGCGAGATTCTGCCGCTGCTGGCCGAGGGCCTGACAGGCCCCGAGATCGCCAAGCGGCTGACTCTGGGGATCAGCTCGGTCAAATCCCACATACAGCACCTGTATGCCAAACTGGGCGCGAACAGCAAGCGCCAGGCCGTGAGCCGCGCCCGCGAGCTGGGGCTGCTGCCGCCAGCGCCATACATGGCGGCGGCGAGGACAAGCGCGCCGGCCGAGCCGGTCAGCACCGGCGCACTCCTGGCCCGGCTGGCCGCGGCGCAGTCTGGCGCAGCGCCCAAACACAACCTGCCGCAAGCGTTGACCAGCTTTGTGGGGCGCCGGCAGGAGATGGATGAGGGCCGGCGCCGGCTGCGAAACACCCGGCTGCTGACCCTGACCGGACCGGGCGGCAGCGGCAAAACGCGGCTGGCGCTGGAAATGGCGGCTGAGTGCCTGGGCGACTTTACGGACGGCGCCTGGCTGGTGACGCTGGCGCCGCTGAGCGCGCCGGCGCTGGTGCCGCAGGCCGTGGCGCAGGCGCTGGGCCTGGACGCCAAAAGTGGGCAGGCCGCCCTGCGGGCGCTGAGCGAACACCTGCGCGACAAGACCTTGCTGTTAATTCTTGACAACTGCGAGCACCTGGTGGCGGCCTGCGCCGAGCTGGCCGAGGCGCTGCTGCAGGCCGCGCCCAACCTGCGCATCCTGACGACCAGCCGCGAGGCGCTGGGCGTGGCGGGCGAAAGCAGCTACCCGGTGTTGGCGTTGGCGCTGCCCGACGCGGGCCTGCTGCCTGCGCTCAAGTTGCTGGCCCAATCGGAAGCGGTGCAGCTGTTTGTGGAGCGGGCCGCGGCGGTGCGGCCAGACTTTGCCTTGAGCGAGGCCAATGCCGCGGC